>QGUQ01000239.1 GCA_003242195.1 Bacillota bacterium
GGGTGTGGGCGCTGAACACCACCCGGTCCGAGCCCGGCACCCGGGCCATGACCTCCTCGAACATCCGCCCGTAGGTCCAGGGCGTGGCGTAACCCACGGTGTCCGGCAGGTTGATGGTGGTGGCGCCTGCCTCGATGGCCGCCGCCGCCACCTCGGCCAGGAAGCCCACGTCCGTCCGGGTGGCGTCCTGGGCCGAGAACTCCACGTCGGGGCAGAGGGATCGGGCGTAGGCCACCATCTCCCGTACCAGGCGCAGGACCTCTTCTTCGGTCATGCGCAGCATGTACTGCAGGTGGATGGGAGAGGTGGAGACGAACACGTGGATCCGGGGGCGCTCAGCCGCCCGGATGGCCGCCCACGCCCGGTCGATGTCCTGCTGGGCCGTCCGGGCTAGGGCGGCGATGACCGGCCCGCGTACCTCCGCCGCGATCCGGGATACGGCCTCGAACTCGCCTTCCGACGAGATCGGGAAGCCGGCCTCGATCACGTCCACACCCAGGGCCGCCAGGCGGCGGGCGATGTCCACCTTCTCGTCCACCGTCAGGGCGACGCCCGGCGTCTGCTCGCCGTCCCGCAGCGTGGTATCGAAGATCCGTACCCGGTCCGTGGATACGCCGTCTACCGTGACGCCATCGACCCCGTCGACCATGGACAGTTCCCCCCTCGTCCTCGCTGGCGTGCTCACCGGTCCGCCTCAGCCCGTCCGGGCGGTCCGTCAGTCGGCTGCCGCCTGGGGTTCGCCGCCGGTTCGGCCACCCGCCGTGCCCGCGGCCGCATCCCCCTCTTCCCGGGGCAGCCAGTCCATCATGGCCCGCAGCCGCCGGCCCACCTCCTCGATGGGATGGGCGGCCTCCTGGCGCCGGCGGGCGTTCATCACCGGCCGACCCGCCTGGTTCTCCAGGATCCACTCCCGGGCGAAGGCGCCGCTCTGGATCTCTGCCAGGATCTCCCACATGCGCTGGCGCACGCCCTGGTCGATGATGCGCGGCCCCCGGGTCAGGTCCCCGTACTCGGCGGTGTCACTGACCGAGTAGCGCATGCGGGCGAGCCCGCCCTCGTACATCAGGTCCACGATCAGCTTCAGCTCGTTGAGGCACTCGAAATAGGCGATCTCCGGCTGGTACCCGGCCTCTACCAGGGTCTCGAAGCCCGCCTTGACCAGCTCGGTGACGCCGCCGCAGAGCACCGCCTGCTCGCCGAAGAGATCGGTCTCCGTCTCCTCCTTGAAGGTCGTCTCGATCACCCCGGCGCGGGTGCAGCCGATGCCCCAGGCGTAGGACAGGGCCAGTTGCTTGGCCTCGCCGGTGGCGTCCTGGGCCACCGCCAGCAGGCCGGGGACGCCCATGCCCTCGCGCACCAGCCGCCGGAAGAGGTGGCCGGGTGCCTTGGGGGCGACCATGAACACGTCCACGCCCGCGGGCGGCCGGATCTGCCCGAAGTGGATGTTGAAGCCATGGGAGAAGCCCAGGGCCTTGCCGTCCGTCAGGTGGGGCGCGATCTCGGCCTCGTAGACCGCCGGCTGCTTCTCGTCGGGAATCAGGAGGACGATCACGTCCGCCGCAGCGGCCGCCTCCGCCGGGGAAACGGGGTCGAAGCCGTCCGCCCGCGCCCGCTCGGCGCTGGGACCGGGCCGGATGCCCACGATCACGTCCACGCCCCGGTCGCGAAGGTTGAGGGCTTGGGCGTGCCCCTGGCTGCCGTAGCCGATGATCGCTACCTTCCGCCGCTGGATGCGCGACGGATCGGCGTCGCGGTCGTAGTAGATGGTGGCCATCGCCTTACCGACCTCCTTTTGTGCCTGGCTGGCGTCGGGTCTCCGGGCGCGCTCGGTGCCGGGCGGCCGCTGCCATCAACCGGTGGCCCGCACCACCCCGGCCGGGGCGCCGTGGCCGCCCGCTACCGCGCCGGCACCGGCGCCGGCCGCCCACGCCTCCATGGCGCTGCCGGTCCCGATCCCGGGGGTTCCCGCTCCCGCCGCTACCGCCGGGGGAGCGCCGTCTTCGCTCTCCTCCCGGCCGCGGTCCAGGGCGGCACCGGCGAGCACCCGCTCACCCCGCCGCACCGCTGCCACCCCGGTGCGGGCCACCTCCACCGCGCCGAATTCCTCCACCAGGCGGATGAAGGCGTCCACCTTCCCGGTGTCGCCGGTGAGCTCCATGACGAGTGACCGCGGCGCCACATCCACCACGCGGGCGCGGAACACCTGGGCCACTTGCAGCACCTCCGGCCGCCGGTCGGGAGCGGGCAGCACCACCTTGACGAGCGCCAGCTCCCGGCCCACCGCCCGTCCCGCCTCGGCTACGTCCACCGAGATCACGTCGATGAGCCGGGCCAGCTGGGCGGCCAGCCGCCGGGCCCGCTCCGGCGATTCGTCCACCGCCAGGTTGACCCGCAGCACGCCGGGGTGCCCCGAGGGGCCGGCGGTCAGGGACCGCACCCGGTAGCGGCGGCTCTCATAGACCCCGCAGATCCGCCGCAGGACGCCGACCTCGTCGGCCACGAGGGCCATCACGTGGACCACCGCCATCACCTCCTCCGGCAGGGGGTTGTGCGGGCGCGGGGCGGCAGAGGCCGTGAGCCTGGCGATACGAGGAAACAAAAACGCTCCCCGCCCCGGACCCGTTGCAGGGCCCGGGGGCGGAGAGCGTCCCACGCGCTCCGCGGTACCACCCCGGTTGCCGCCACCTCGCGGCAGCGGCCTCGGCGGGTTCACGGCCGGCTCGGGCGCCCCGCCCGGAGGCGGTGGAAGGCCCTGCCGTGAACCCCTTGGCTAACGGCGACCGTGGAGGGGCCGCCGGCCCCGGCTACCGGGCCTGTTCCCAGGTCTGCCCTTCACCGGGACGGCTCCGGGGCGAGTTCGCCGGTCCCTTGGCGCCGGTTTCCACCGACCCCGGCTCTCTGCGGCCAGGGTTGCCGGCTACTACTCCCCATCCTCGCCTGCTCGCCCGATGGAGTTGTGCGCACCGGCCCGCCGGGCCGGGCCGACCGGTCGGCCGGCCGGATAATAAGACACCCCAAGCGGCAACGACCGCTACCGCCACCGCGGTTGGGAACCTGCCGCTCGGGGCTTTTATCCCCACGGTGTCCCGCCACGTTCGACCGCGGCGGGTTGCGCCGCTCGGTCCAGGCCACCGGCCTGCTTGTTGCCGGTGCGGAACCCTAGGCGCACTCCCCAAACCGACGCGGACCGTCGAAAAAGGCTGTGTCCGTGCCAGGTTTGACCTGGATTATAGCACCGGTAGGAAAGATGTCAACCCATTCCGCCAGCAGGGGGTTGTTTAAGGTTTCTTAATCGTTGCCATGCCGTTGGAAGGCGGCCCTTACCCGGCCCGGCGCCCGTCCACCCCCGTTTCCTGGGAATTCGGTCGCCAAACCCGACCGTTTACCGGCAAACCATTGAGCTGTTGCAGCATCACGACGTACGTCAGAAATGCAGGCCGCAATGAGCGTGCGGCGGCGAGGCCGCGCGGCGGCCGTTGCGCCCCGAGACCCGGGACGCGACAGGAGTTGGGGGAGGGATGAGCCTTGGCGGGAACTGGGGAGACACGGGAGACGGTGGAGGTGGAGGAGAGGATCCGCCGCGAGGCGGAGGAACTGGAACGCCAGTGGCGGGAGGACCCCCGGTGGCAGGGGATCCGGCGCGACTACACGGCTGAGGACGTAGTGCGCCTCCGGGGCTCCGTGCGGGTCGAGTACACCCTCGCCCAGCAGGGAGCCCCGGAGGCGCACTACGTCCTCAGC
>QGUQ01000240.1 GCA_003242195.1 Bacillota bacterium
AGCGGGGCCACGGACGCCAGCAGGTGGGGGGCGGGGGGACACTTCGCCGGCGGGCCGTTCCTTTCCCGGGCGCTCCCCGCCCCGGCGGGGGAGCGCCCGGCCGCCGCGGCCTCAGAGGCGAGGGGCGGTACCACGGAGCCACGGAGCGAGGCCCGGCGCCGGGCAGCGGGGACGAGGGAACGGGTGGAAAAGCCCTGCGGATGCAACTATGCTATCCTGAAGCAGAGGCCATCGGGGGACGACCCCAGTGCGGGTCCGGTGCGCCGGTGGCATACCTATCGGAGCGAGAGAAGGCCCGCCGCCGGCGCCGGAGGGGTGCAAGGGCGGGTGCCGGGGCGGCGATCCATCGGGCCGAGACCGGCACCGGCCGGCGGCGGCCCGGGAGGCGATGGAAAACAGCATGACGCTCTACCATCATTCCGGTGGGTCCGATCCGGCCGGGCGGCGGGTGGACCGTCCGGTCCTGACGCTGCGCCAGGCCATTGCGGGCGCGGTGATCCTGGTGGCGATCACCATGGCCGTGACCCTGGCCGTGTCGGACCGGGTCGAGGGATTCTGGCTGCGCTTCTTTCCCGGCCGGGTCGCGCTGACGGACGCGGACCAGCAGCAGCTTCTCCAGGACCTGATGCAGGCGCCGAACTTCGAGCGCTTCCTCAGCGTGGTCCACCTGGTGCGCACGCAGTACGTCGACCCCGTGTCCGTGGAGCAGATCCTTGAGGGCGCAGCCCGCGGGGTCGTCGAGTCCACCGGGGATCCTTATTCGACCTACTTCACGCCTGAAGAGTTCCGGGATTTCCAGATCGACCTGACCGGGCGGTACAGCGGCATCGGCGTCGTCGTCTCCGAGGGCGAGGATGGCGGTGTGGTGGTACAGACTCCCTTCGAGGGGTCTCCCGGTGCCACCACGCCCTTCGAAGGCGCGGGCCCCGACGACCCGGTGGGTTTGCAGCCGGGCGACGTGATCATCTCCGTGGACGGTCGCGACGTCACCGGCGAGAGCGTGGAATCGGTAGCCCGCAAGATCCGCGGTCCCGAGGGCACGCGCGTGACCATCGAAGTCCTACGTCAGGGCTACGAGGAGCCTCTCCGCTTCGTCCTCACCCGGCGCGACATCGAGGTGCCCTCGGTACAGGCGCAGATGCTGGACGGGAACATCGGTTACATCCGGCTGACCCAGTTCTTGCCCGACACGCCCGAGGACTTCGATGCCGCGCTGAAGCGCCTGAAGGCGGAGGGGATGCGCGGGCTGATCGTGGACGTGCGCAACAACCCGGGCGGAGAACTGGACGCCGTGGTCCGGGTGGCCGACCGGCTGCTGCCCGAAGGACCCGTCGTCCACATCGACTACCGCAACGGCCGGCGGCAGACCCACACGTCGGACCCGGACGCTCTGGGGTTGCCGCTGGCGGTGTTGGTCAACCAGGGTAGTGCCAGCGCCTCGGAGATCTTGGCCGGCGCGGTCCAGGACTACGGGGCCGGGGTCCTGGTGGGTGAGCACACCTTTGGCAAGGGCTCCGTGCAGACGGTTTGGCCCCTGGACGGCAGCGTTGTGATCCGGTCGCGCGGCCGTGGTACGGGCGAGGGCCGTGCCGGCGTGAAGCTGACCGTTGCCCGGTACCTGACGCCGAAGGAGCGGCCCATCGAGCAAGGAAAGGGGATCCAGCCCGACGTGGAGGTTTCGCTGGAGAAGATGCAGTGGATGGGCGACCTCCAGCGCGACGCGCAGCTGCGGAAGGCCTACGAGCTGGTGCGCCAGCGGGTCGCCGGTCGGCAATGACGAACGGGATCTTCGGCCTTCCGCTGGGGGAGATCGTACGGCTGCTCGCCCTGGACGTGGTCCCGGTGGCGATCCTGCATCCCGCCACGGGGCCGTTCTTTTGGGCGGTGCTGGTCCTGGTGGCCATCCAGTACGCCCGGGTGGGCCAGATGGAGCGGGCGTTGTACGGGACCGAACTGGCCCCCACGTGGCAGCGGGTGCTCGCCGCCGTCGTCTACGGGATCGCCGGCGGGTTTCTCGGCGGCCTGGTCATGGTGATCCTGGGCGTGACCCTGGAATCCCGCGACGTGGCGTACCTGTGGCCGGTGGCACTGCTGCTGTCGCTGCTCCAGCCGCGCTTCCTCTGTTTTGCCTACGCCACCGGCGTGCTGTCGCTGACCACGCTGCTCGCCGGCTGGCCCGGCGTCCACATTCCGGGCCTGGTGGCCCTGGTAGGGGTGCTGCACCTGGCCGAGGCTCTCCTGGTGTACCTGGATGGGGCGACGGAGGCCACGCCGGTGGTGGCACGGAACGGCCGGGGCGAGGTGGTGGGAGGGTACCTGCTCCAGCGTTTCTGGCCCGTACCGGCGGCCGTGCTGATCATGCTGGCGCTACCGGCGGCGCCCGAGGGGGGCGTGGAAATGCCCGGCTGGTGGCCGCTCATCCACCCGGCCCAGCCTGAACGGCTCCTGCAGCCGCAATGGGTGCCGACGGTGTTCCCCCTGGTGGCCGGGCTGGGCTATAGCGACGTGGCCCTGACGGCGCGGCCGGCGGCGCGCGCCCGCCGTACGGCCCTGGGCTTGCTCCTGTATAGCGTGGTGTTGATCGCCCTCGCCTGGGGCTCCCAGCGGGTTCCGGCCCTCCTATGGGTGGCGGCGCTGGCGTCGCCCGGGTTGCACGAGGCCATGATCCTGTGGGGTCTCCGGCAAGAGCGATGGGGCAAGCCCGCCTTCCGTGCCGGCGAGGCGGGATTGCCGGTGCTGGCCGTTCTTCTCCGTTCCCAGGCGGAACGCCTGGGCGTCACGGCGGGCGACCGCATCCTGGCCGTCGACGGCCGGCCGGCGGCGCGCCCGGGCGACCTGCGGGAAGCGGCCGCCCTCTCCCCCTTCTACCTGCGGCTGGGGGTGGGGCGGGACGGGCGGCGGCTCCGGCTGGAGACCAACCCGGTCCGCCCGGACGAGCCCCTGGGTGTCGTCCTGGCTCCCGACGAGCAGGCCGCGCCCCAGGTGGATCTGGGCCGCCGGACCGAGGGCGCGCTGGGGATCGTTGCACGCCGCGTGGCCCAGTTCCTCCTTTCCATTGGCAAACGCCTGTTCGGGATGATAAGATAGCCGGGAGGTGTGGGCCGATGCCGGCGTTCAAGGTCGTAGCCGAGTTCGAGCCGCGGGGCGACCAGCCCAAGGCCATCGCCGAGATCACCCGGGCCTTCCGGGAGGGGGCGCGGGCCGTCACCTTGCTGGGGGCCACGGGGACCGGCAAGACGGCGACGATGGCCTGGGTGATCGAACAGCTCCAGCTGCCGACGCTGGTCATCGCCCACAACAAGACGCTGGCCGGGCAGCTGGCCGCGGAGTTCAAGCAGTTCTTCCCCCACAACGCCGTCGAGTACTTCGTCAGCTACTACGACTACTATCAGCCCGAGGCCTACGTGCCCCAGACGGACACCTACATCGAGAAGGACGCCCTCATCAACGACGAGATCGACAAGCTGCGCCACTCCGCCACCAGCAGCCTGTTCGAGCGCAAGGACGTCATCGTGGTCGCCAGCGTCTCCTGCATCTACGGCCTGGGCGCGCCCGAGGACTACCGGGACCTGGTGCTGTCCCTGCGCGTGGGCAACGAGGTCCCGCGGGAGCAGATCCTACGCAAGCTGGTGGACATCCAGTACACGCGCAACGAGGTGGACTTCCAGCGCGGGACCTTCCGGGTGCGGGGGCACGGAACGGAACATTCCCCGGCCCCA
>QGUQ01000241.1 GCA_003242195.1 Bacillota bacterium
CGATAGTTTTTTTTTTTTTTTTCTGGAGCCGCGGCACGGGGGGTCAACACCCCTTCGTGTCGAGGCGCGCGCAAATATGTATAAAGGCCGCGAGCACGGCCGCATGAGCACCTCCAAGCGCCGGAAGGCGAGGCGGAGGGTTGTCGCGGTGTGGTAGACCAGGGCCGCCGCCAGCACCGGGCGGTCCCGCAGCATCCGCTCCAGCCGGGAATAGGGCCAGTATGCCGCCTCACAAGAGGTGACGCAGGTGACGATCAGCGGCACGGGGCTTTGGCCGAACAGGGGGCCGGGATCGCCGATCAGCCAGTTCTCGCAGGCCAGGGTGAGGAAAAGCTCGGTTCCCCCGTAGAAGTCGTCCAGGCCGATCCGGACGGTTCCGGTACGGAGGAGGTACATTCCCGCCGCCGGCCGGGTGGGCGCGCAGATGGTTGAACCGGCGGGAAAGGACCGCGACAGAGCCTGTTCCAGCGCCCAGCGCACATCGCGCGGGGGAATCCAGGCGGCAGGGAACGCAGGATCCGGGGGGCCTTCGGGAGTAGCCAACGATCAGACCTCCTTCCACCCGGACGGAAGCCGCCCGGACGATCAGGGATACCGCCACCGCCAATGTTGTAGGGAATATTCTTCCATTGGGTGGGCGTTCTTTCCTTCCCGGCGAGGCGGGAGGAGGGGTCGAGAGTCGGAGTAACACCGCGGGCGCAAGGGGGAGGTAAGACGTTACTTGCAGGGGATAGGGAAAAACCGTTGAATACCTAAGGGGTTTGCGCGCCATCGCGCCGGTGGCGCGTTCTTCATGCGGGGTCATGCCTCCTGAGGACGGGGGAGGGATCGTCTTGGCGCGCTCCATCGTTCGCAAGACGGAGATTCCCGGGCCGCGATCGCGGGAACTGATGCAGCTCAAGGAACGGTACGTGGCCAATGGCAAGTCGGTGTTCGCGCCGATCTTCGTTGATCGCGCCGAGGGCGCGCTGCTGACCGACGTGGACGGCAATACTTATATCGATCTGGCCGGCGGCTTTGGCGTGATGAACGTCGGGTACTCGCAGCCGGCGGTCATCGAGGCCATCCGCCGGCAGGTCGAACGGTTCACCCACACGGACTTCAGCGTCGTGCCCTACGAATCTTACGTGCGCCTGGCCCAGCGGCTGTCGGAGCTGGCGCCGATGTCCGGGCAGAAGAAGGCCGTGTTCTTCAACTCCGGAGCAGAGGCCGTGGAGAACGCCATCAAGATCGCCAAGCACCACACGGGCCGACGGGCCGTCATCGCCTTCGAGGGTGCCTTCCACG
The DNA here is from genome assembly GCA_003242195.1 of Bacillota bacterium. Taxonomy (GTDB): domain Bacteria; phylum Bacillota; class Sulfobacillia; order Thermaerobacterales; family Thermaerobacteraceae; genus ZC4RG37. The sequence goes on from QGUQ01000241.1 coordinate 1,288, forward strand.
GCCGTACCTGGATGGCGCTGACGCTGACCCACAAGGCCAAGCCGTATAAGGCCGGCCTCGGGCCCTTCGTCCCCGAGGTCTACCGGGCGCCGTACCCCTACCCCTACCGCGGGCCCGAGGGGATGACCCCCGAGGAGGTCGGGGAATGGGCTCTCGCCCAGCTGCGGCGCATGCTGGAAGTGACCGTCGCCCCCGAAGACGTGGCGGCGATCATCATCGAGCCGGTGCTGGGCGAAGGCGGATTCGTCGTGCCGCCCCGCAATTTCATGGTGGGGTTGCGGGAGCTGTGCACGGAGCACGGTATCGTGCTGATCCACGACGAGGTGCAGACCGGGTTCGGGAGGACGGGTCACCTCTTTGCGTCGGAGTACTTCGGTACCGAGCCCGACCTGATCACGGTGGCCAAGTCCATCGCCGGAGGCATGGTCTTGTCCGGCGTGATCGGCAAGGCCGAGGTCGTCGACTCCGCCCACGACAGCGCCATCGGCGGCACGTACGTGGGGAACCCGGTGTCCTGCGCGGCCGCGCTGGCGGTGCTGGATGTCTTCGAGCAGCAGAACTTGGTGGAGCGGGCGCGGGAGGTGGGGGATCGCTTCCGCCGGCGGTTCGAGCGGATGCAGGAACGCTTCCCCCAGATCGGAGAGGTGCGCGGCCTCGGGGCCATGGTGGCCATGGAGCTGGTGCGCGACCGTTCGACCAAGGAGCCGGCGACCGAAGAGACCGCGCAGGTCCTGCAGCAGTGCCTGCGGCGCGGTGTCATCTCGGCGCGGGCGGGCATCTACGGCAATGTGATCCGCGTCCTGGTCCCGCTGGTGATCACCGACGAGCAGATCGACGAAGCCTGCGACGTGCTGGAGGAATCCCTTGCCGCGGTGTTCGGCGGCTGATGGCCGGCGCCGGGCGAGACGAGGGGACGGAGGCGAAGCACCATGGTCGTGCTCGACAAGACCGAGCGTGAGATCGTCAAGCTACTGCAGAAGGACGGGCGGATGTCCTTCGTCGACATGGCCGAGCACATCGGCGTCACCGAGGGGACGATTCGCCGCAAGTTCTACCGGCTGCTGGACGAGGGGATCATCAAGATCGCCGCCGTGACCAATCCCTTCGAAGTGGGGTTCAACGCGCCGGCGATCATCGGCCTCAACGTCGACCAGAGCCGGATCCGCGAGATCGTGGAGAAACTGACCGCGCTGCCCCACGTACACCTGGTGGTGATGACCACCGGTATCTACGACATCATCGTGTACGCCTTCTTCGCCGATAACCGCGAGCTGGCCGAGTTCCTGCTGGAGGACCTGTCCAAGATCGAGGGCATCACCAACACCCAGACTTCGCTCGTGCTGGAGATCTACAAGCAGGACTTCGAGATCGGCCTGCCGCAGCGGCAGGAGGAAGGGCGGCGTCGCCGCCGTCGCAGCACCTCCACCGCCTAATGGGAACCCCCACCACGCCCGGCGCGGAGGGGAGACGGTGATGGACGGCAGCATCGGCACCGGCCAGACCCCGGCGCCCGGCGGGCCCGCCGGCGACGACGGGTTCGTCCTGGTCTACGTGACCGCGTCCGATGTCGAGGAGGCGCGGCGCATCGGCCGCGAGGCCGTGCGCAGCCGGCTGGCGGCGTGCGCCAACGTGTACCCCGAGATCTTCTCCTACTATTGGTGGCAGGGCGACCTGGTGGAAGACCGGGAGGCCGTGGTGATCCTCAAGACCCGCCGCTCCCTGGTGCCCCGCGTCATCGACGCCGTCCGCTCCTGGCACAGCTACACCGTCCCCGCCATCCTGGTCGTCGACCTGCGGGACGGCAACCCGGACTACCTGGCCTGGCTGCGGGCGGAAACGGAAGGGGCGGGGAGCGCCGGAGGTCGCCCGGTCCCTCCGGAGCGGACGGCCGGCGGGGAGTGAGGCCGGTCCGCCCCGGGCGGGGCGGGGAAACCCGTCGGCGTCAACCCCCGGCGGCCCCACCCTGCCGGAGATCGACCGCCGGCGATTGGCCGGCAGGCGGTGCGCTACCCGGCCGGGGATTGCCGATCAGGGCGTCCTTGCCGCCGCGAAGCGCGCGCCCCGCCAAGACGTCCGGGACCCGCCGGCCGTCCCGCACGGCCACGCGGCCGTTGACCACCACCGCCACGATGCCGCGAGGATAGACCTGCGGGCGCACCCAGTCGGCGGTGTCGACGATCCGCTGCGGGTCGAACACCACCAGATCCGCGTACATCCCCTCACGGATGAAGCCGCGGTCCCGCAAGCCGAAGAAGGTGGCCGGTCCGCCTGTCATCTTGTGCACGGCCTCCTCCAGCGAAAGCACCCCCCGTTCCCGCACGTAGCGGGCCAGGACCCGGGGGTACGTGCCATAGACCCGGGGGTGCAGGCGCGCGGCCTGGGCTTCCGGCATCAGGGGCCGGGCGCCGCCGTCGCTGGAAATCATGGTGAA
>QGUQ01000242.1 GCA_003242195.1 Bacillota bacterium
ACAGGGACTGGTGCAGGTGCATCCCCGAGCCGTTCTCGCCGTAGAGGGGCTTGGGCATGAAGGTGGCGTGCAGGCCGTGCTGCAGGGCGATGGTACGCACCACGCTGCGGAAGGTGGCGATGTTGTCGGCGGTAGTGATGGCGTCGGCGTACTTGAAGTCGATCTCGTGCTGGGACGGCGCCACCTCGTGGTGGGCGGCCTCGATCTCGAAGCCCATCTCCTGCAGGGTGAGGACGATCTCCGCCCGGACTTCCTCCTCCTTGTCCACCGGCGCCAGGTCGAAGTAGCCGGCGTGGTCCAGGGTCACGGGCCGGCCCTGCTCCGCCGCCGCCCGGTCGAGGAGGAAGAACTCGGGCTCCGGGCCAACGTTCATGACGTACCCCATCTCGGCGGCCTCGGCCACCACCCGCTTGAGGACGTAGCGCGGATCCCCCTCGAAGGGCGTCCCGTCGGGGTTGTAGACGTCGCAGATCAGGCGCGCCGTGCGCCGGCCCTCGCGGGTTTTCCAGGGCAGGATGACGAAGGTGGCCGGATCCGGCCGCAGGTACATGTCGGACTCCTCGATCCGGACGAACCCCTCGATGGACGAGCCGTCGAACATCAGCTCGCCCGCCAGCGCCTTGTCGATCTGCTCCGCCGGGATCTCCACGTGTTTGACCGTGCCCAGGATGTCGGTGAACTGCAGGCTGATGGTGCCGACGTTCATGTCGCGAATGGCGGCCTTGATGTCATCGGGCCCCATGGATGGTCGCATGCAGGTTCCTCCTCTCCTCGCGGTGTTCCAGCAGGATGCGAATGGATGTGGCATTGTGGCCTTGCTGCAGCAACTGCCGGATGCGGCACAGGCGCCGGATGTCCGCTGCCGAGAACAGGCGCTGACCGGCGGGCGTTCTCGCGGGGCTGATCAACCCCTTCTGCTCGTAGTAGCGGATCTGCCGCGCGGACAGGCCCGTCAGTCGCTCGGCAGCGCCCATCGGGTAAACCGGTCCGGCCGCCCCGGCGCCGGCTCCCGGCTGCACGCTTCCCACCTCCTCGCCGCGGTAACGCCGCGGAAAAATGGAAAGCCCCCGCGAGTGAGACTCGCAGGGGCACCGTTGCCCGCGTCGCAATGGGTCACGCCGTTGTGACCCGGTCGGTGAATCTGTTGCAGAGTTTATGCGGACCCGGGGGACCGTGTCAAGGAGGAATTCATCCGCCGGCCCCGCTTCACCGCCAGTCCCGCGCCGATGAACAAGAAGGGCAGCAGCGGGCCCACCAGCGTGAATGCGGGCAAGCCACTCAGGCGGCATCTCCCCTGAACCTTCCAGGCCGGTCGGCCGCCCGGCCTCCCGAGCGCGGGACACGCCGCCGGGTGCGGCACGCCCCCGAGCCCGGGACGGCCCCCCGCGGGCGCGAGCCTCAAGAGGCCGCGGGCACACCGCGGGGCGCGTGGCCGTTGGGGCCGTTCTCCACCAGGTCGACGTAGAAGGGGATCACGGTGACCAGCACCCCTTCGCTGTAGAGCAGCTCCCGCAGGACCTGGCTGGCCGTGCCGTTGTGCAGGTACCCGTCGAAGGGGTCGTTGGTGACGATGGCCGGCACCAGCAGGTTGATCACCAGCCCCGGGTTCTCCGCCAGCTGGCGGTCCAGGTAGGCGCGGAGCGGCCCCACCACGTCGCGGTAGGGGGATTCCAGAACCTCCAGCGGAATGCCGCCGTACTCCTCCGGCCGCCACCCGCGCCGGATCTGCTCGCCGTACTCGGGATCGGTGGCCACGTGCACGGCCACCACGTCGGGCGACAGCCGGCGCGCCACGCGAACCGCGTGGCGGATGACGGGGCTGAGGCCGCCGACGGCCAGCACCACCTTGATGCGGCCGGCGGTGTCGATGCGCATGTGCTCGGCCTCCAGGGCGGCCACGCGGTCCAGGAAGCGCTCGTAGTAGTGTTTCACGGAGAGGAAGTACACCACCAGGCTCGGGATGATCACCACCGCCACCCAGCCGCCCTGGACGAACTTGGTCAGCAGGACGATCACCAGCACCCCGGTACAAGCCACGGCCCCCAGCCCGTTGACCAGCAGCGACCACGTGTGGCGTCCCGTGCCCCGCCGCCGCTCCCGCAGCCAGTGGACGACCATCCCCGTCTGGGAGAGGGTGAACGCCGTGAACACCCCGACGGCGTAGAGCGGGATGAGCCGGTGGGTGTTCCCCCGGAACAGCACCAGCAAGAGCGCCGCGCACGCCGCCAGCACGCCGATGCCGAGGCCGTAGACCAGGGTGTCGTTGAGGTTGGCGAACCGGCGGGAGACGTAGCCGTCCCGGGCCAGGAGCGCCAGCAGCCGCGGGAAGCCGGCAAAGGCGGTGTTGGCGGCCAGGAACAGGATGAGCATGGTGACGATCTGGACGGCGTAATACGCCACCCCGCTGCCGAAGACCGACCGCGTCACCTGGCTGAGGACGGTCTCGCCCTCCCGGGGCAGGACGTGCAGGCCCACCGCCAGCACCATCACGCCGGTGAACAGCACGGCCAGCAGCGTGCGGCCGAGGACCATGGTGCGGGCGGCGTTCTCCGCCTCCGGCGGGCGGAAGGCACCAACCCCGTTGGCCACCGCCTCCAGGCCGGTCAAGGTCGCCGTACCCGAGGCGAAGGCGCGCAGGAGCAGGAAGACGCTCAGGCCGCCGCCCGCCAGCGGCAGCCCCTGGAAGTCCAAGGCGCTGGCCGGATCGACGGCCGGGTGCCAGCTCCCTCGCAAGAGGTCCACCACGCCCGCGCCCACCAGAAGGAGCATGCTCACGATGAACCCGTAGGTGGGGACGGCGAAGAAGGTGCCCGACTCCCGCACGCCGCGGAGATTCATCCAGGCCATGAACAAGACGACGATCACGGCGATGGCGACCTCGTGCCCCCGCAGCCAGGGGAAGCCGGAAGTGAGCGCGCCGACGCCGGCCGCCACCGACACCGCCACCGTCAGCAGGTAGCCGGTGAGGAGAGCCGCGGCGGCAACGAGGCCGGGAAGCTCCCCCAGGTTCTCGCGGGTGACGCCATAGGCGCCGCCCCCGCCGGGATAGGCCCGGATGGTCTGGACATAGGAAGTGGAGACGACGAAGATGAGGGCCACGATGGCCAAGCCGACGGGAAGGGCATAGGGCACGCCGGCGGCCCCCGCGGCCGTCAGCACGAGGAGGATTTCCTCCGGCCCGTAGGCCACCGAGGACAGGGCATCGCTGAAGAAGATGGCCAGGCCCACGGGCACCGGGAGCCGTTCCTGCAGGTCTTCGTCGGTGCGTTTCGGCCTGCCAAGGACCAGCCGCTTCAGGCGGCGAAACAACACGGGTGCTGGAACGTGCCACCACCCGCGATCGAAGGACGGCACGCAGGTTCCCTCCTACAGCCACGCCTACGGGGTTAGCTGACGGGTTCGGGCGGCCGTAGTCGCCCTACCGGCCCCCGGCTGGCCGCCGGGGCCGCCGGATTCACCCCGAAGAGTGGTTCCCCCGCTCCCGGAACGGGATTCGGCGTGCCCTCCTGCCGAGAACGCCGGCATTCATCGGGCGGGAATCACATGCAAGTAGTTAACTCCCGCCTCTCCATGGCTGTCAAGGAAGCGCCGGCGGGGGGCGCCCCCCGCGGACGCGCCCCCCCCGGGGGGGGGGCCGCGTTCCTATGGCCCTTCGGGACGGGTCGCCGGCCCCTCTGGTGCCACGCGGCCCCCAACACGCCAGCACGCGGGGGGGGG
>QGUQ01000243.1 GCA_003242195.1 Bacillota bacterium
GGCCGGCTGGATGGACACCATCGGCTACGAGGTCGTGACCGGTATCGGCCGCCGTGTCCCCCGCATCTACTATCGCGGAGGACGTCCCATCGCCAGCACGCCGGTCGGGCACCTGCTATGACCCGGCCCGCTCCGCGGCCGGCCCGGCGCCTCTGCGCGGTGCGCCCCCACCGGGCGGGGACAGGGCGAGGAGGCGGGAAAAGGATGGAAGAAGGAGGAGGCTATCCGTCCATGGTGGCGGCGCTGCCGGCAGGGCGGGACAGCGGGGCCGGCCGGCCTGCCAGCCGTGACGAGCGCTTGGGCCGCGGCTACGCGGAAATGGGCCCCCTCAACCGGAGGCTGGCGGAGGAATGGGTGCCGGGGGAGCTGGAGCTCCGGTGCTGGGAGTGGGGTGGGGAGGGCGGTTGACGTGGAGGTGCGCCGCGGGGACATCTTCTATGCCGACCTGCGCCCCGTGGTGGGGTCGGAGCAAGGCGGCGTGCGCCCGGTCCTCGTCATCCAGAACGACATCGGCAATCGCTTCAGCCCGACGGTCATCGTCGCCGCCATCACCTCACAGATCAACAAGGCCAAGCTGCCGACGCACGTGGAGCTTCCCGCCGGGGCCTACGGCCTCGAGCGCGACTCGGTGATCCTCCTGGAGCAGATCCGCACCATCGACAAGCAGCGGCTGCTGGAACGGGTCGCCCACCTGGACCAGGGCGTCATGCGCCGGGTCGACGTGGCCATCGGCATCAGCCTCGGGCTCCGTGAGCCCTGACCCGGAAACAGCGCCGGGCCGGGCACGGGAACGGGCGGCGGACGCGCCCGAGACCAACCGGAAGAATCCGGCGAAGAAGGAAGTAGGACAGGCATGGAACCGGTGTTGCTGGTCGAGGTCACCAGGGGCGGCCATGTCGAGAGCCGCCATTGGGGACATGCCGTGGTAGTGGACCGGGAGGGCCGCCCGGTGGCGGCCTTCGGTGATCCGGAGCACGTCACCTTCCTGCGCTCGACATTGAAACCCTTTCAGGCACTGGCCGTGGTGGCTGCGGGCGCCGCCGACCGCTTCGGGTTCGACGCCGCGGACATCGCTTTGATGTGCGGCTCCCACACGGGGGAACCGTTGCACGTCAACCGGGCCGCCGGGATGCTGCGCAAGATCGGGCTGGGGCCCGAGGCCCTCGCCTGCGGCGTTCACGCCCCCGTTTCCCCGGCTGCCCGGCGTGCCTTGCGCGAGGCGGGGCAGGAGCCCACGGCGCTCCACAACAACTGTTCGGGAAAGCACGCGGGCATGCTGGCCCTGGCCCGGCACCGCGGCTGGTCTCCCGAGGGATACTGGTGCCCGGATCATCCCGTCCAGCAGGAGATCCGCCACCTGGTGGCGCGGCTGACGGGGCTGGCCCCCGGTACCGGCGGCCTGATCGAGGCCACCGACGGTTGCGGCGTCGTCACCTTCGGGATGCCGCTGGTGGCGGCGGCGCGGCTGTTCTCCCTCCTGGCCCAGCCGGAGCGGCTGCCCGAGCCGCTGGGACCGGCCCTGGCCCGCGTCCGGGAGGCCATGGTGGCCCACCCCGAGATGGTGCGGGGCGAGGGCGAGTTCGACACCGAGGTGATCCGGGCGACCGGTGGTGCCTGGATCGGAAAGGTCGGTGCCGAGGGCTTCTATGCCGCGGCGCTGGCCTCGGGGCACGGCCTCGCCTTGAAGATCGCCGACGGCGGCGATCGCGCCCGGCCGGTGGCCGTCATCGCCATCCTCCGGCGACTCGGCCTGCTTCCTCCCGGCACCGGCGACCTGCTGGCTCGCTGGAGTCGCCGGCCGGTGCGCAACCTGCGGGGGGAGGTGGTGGGCGAGATTCGCCCGGCCGGTCCGCTGGCCGCCGGGTAGCGTCCGCCAGACCGACGGTACCAGCCCATGGACGCCGGCAGAGGAAGGGGGTTCCCATGGCGCTCCCTGAGGAAGAACTACTACGCATCGATGACATGGCCACGCTGGAACGGGTGGTCAAGGGCTGCACCCGCTGCCGCCTGCGGGCGGGCTGTCGCGGCGTCGTGTTCGGCGACGGCAACCCGCGGGCTCGGGTCATGCTGATCGGCGAGGGGCCCGGTGCCGACGAGGACCGTCTCGGCCGGCCCTTCGTGGGCCGGGCCGGCCAGCTGCTGGACCGCATCCTGGCCGCCTGCGGGTTCGAGAGGCAGCGGCACGTCTACATCGCCAACATCGTCAAGTGCCGGCCGCCGGGCAACCGCACGCCCACCCCGGACGAGCGGGCGGCCTGCCTGCCCAACTTGCGTGCCCAGATGCGGCTGGTCAACCCGGTGATCGTGGTCCTGCTGGGTTCGACCGCCCTGCAGGCCCTCATCGACCCCGCGGCGCGCATCACCCGGGCCCGGGGACGCTGGATCGAGAAGGATGGGGTCTGGTACATGCCGACCTACCACCCGGCCGCGCTGCTGCGCAACCCTTCCCTGAAGCGCGAGGCGTGGCACGATTTCAAGCTGGTGATCGACAAGTACCGGGAGCTGGTGGATCCCGACCACTATTCGCCCCACCACCCGCCTACCGCGATGCGGGAGGCGGCACCCGCCGCGGAAGCTGCCTCCCGGGCGGAGCCGGGGACGGGGGCGATGCCGGCCCCCGGCCAAGGGCTGGCCGGTACCCCGGAGCCGGGTGCCGGCCCGGGAGGGTTGTAGGGGTGAACCCGCGGCCAGGGGAACGCTGGGAGGCGCGGGTGCTCGACGCCGCGGCCATGGAGGCCCTGGGCGCCCGGCTAGGGCGGATGCTGCGGGTGGGCGACTGGATCGCCCTCACCGGCCCCCTAGGGGCCGGCAAGACCACGCTGGTGCGCGGCCTCGCTCGCGGTCTGGGGGCGGGCGGCCGGGTGGCCAGCCCTACCTTCACCCTGCTGCACGTGTACCGGGGCCGCATTCCCCTGTTCCACCTGGATCTCTACCGCCTGGAGGGGGAGGCGGCGCTGGCCGACGTGGCCGACCCGGAGGAACTGGCGGCCGAGGGTGCCGTGGCCGTGGAGTGGGCGGATCGGGCGCCCGCCTGGATGGCGGCCGATGCCCTCTGGGTGGCCATCAGCGGGCCGGGCGGCGAGCAGGGGCGGCGCGTCGTCATGGAGGCGCGGGGGCCTCGGGGACGGGAGCTGCTAGCCGCCTTGCGGGCCGCACCGGCCGGGGGCGATCACGGTGACGACGGTGAGGCGGGCGGCGGCGAGGACGGGGAAGGAGGGGCACAGCCCGGTGGGTTGGGTCCTCGGGCTTGATACGTCGGGCACGTGGTGCGGCGTGGCCTTGGCCCGGGATGGCCGCGTGGTGGGCGAGCGGCTGGTGCTGGAGCCGGGCGCCAACCGGGCGCTCATGCCTGCGGTGGACAGGCTTTGCCGGGAGGCCGGCATCACGCCGCACCAGCTGGACGGCGTGGCCGTGGCCATCGGGCCGGGCTCCTTCACCGGCCTCCGTATCGGCCTGGCGGCGGCCAAGGGGTTGGCCCTGGCGCTGGACGTGCCCGTGGCCGGAGTCGAATCCCTGGAGGCCGCCGCGGCCACCGTGGCGGGGATCACCGGCATCGCCGGCCCGGTGCGGGACGCCGGCCGGGCGGTACCCGGAGCCCCGCTGCAGCCCCCGGGCCCGCTGCTGGTGGCCCGCCGGGCACGCCGCAACGAGGTCTACGCCGCGGTGTACCAGCTGCCTCCCGCTGGCGGAGACGCGGCCAGCGG
>QGUQ01000005.1 GCA_003242195.1 Bacillota bacterium
GGGCCCGTCGCCCCCACGGCGGAGGACCCACCTGCCCCGCCCCACCCCGGCCGCGTCACCGGGGCGGACCTTTTGGGCGACGGCGGCGACGCCGCGCTCGACCAGGTCGCGGGCGAAGCGCACGGTCATGGCGGCGGTCTGGAAGGACCGGCGGCCCGGTTCCACCACGACGATGAGGGCATCGACGGCAGCGGTGGTCCCGCGGCCCAGGTGCTCCAGGCCGGCCTCCATGTCCACGACGACGGTATCGGTGCGCTGCACCACCAGATGGCGCAACAGGTGGCGGAGGAAGGCGTTCTGCGGGCAGTCGCAGCCCGCCCCACCCCGGGGCACGTGGCCCAGGCGAAGCAAGCGCACGCCGTCCTTCTCGATCACGTAGGTATCGGGGATGTCGTCCACCCTGGGATTCAGGGTGAACCACTGTCCCGGCCGGTCCGGCGTGGCACCCGTGCGTTCCTTGATCAAGTCGCGGTCCTCGGCGATGGTCCGCTGGGTGGCCAGTTCCTCTTCCGTGAAACCCAGGGCGGTCCCCAGGTTGGAATCGGGGTCCGCGTCCACCGCCAGCACCCGCTGCCCGTCCCGGGCGAAGAGGAGGGCCAGCGCTGCCGCCAGGGTCGTCTTGCCAACGCCGCCCTTGCCGCTGATGGCGATCTTCAGGCCGCGCTCCATGGTTCCATCCGCCTCCAGGTGTTGCTATTGTCGCCCAGTGACCTGAGAGGCGGCTGAACTCCGTCTGAGGGCCTCCTGAGCGGCCCCGGAGGGCAGTCCCGGCAACAGCGCAACGTGGATTTGTTCAGGAGACAGGGCCGGTTGGGTACCTCAGTATAGGAAGGCGCGCAGATCGTAGCGGCTGACCCGGACCCCGAGATGGCGAATCTGGCCGGCCAGCAGGCGCACTTGTTCCTCGATCTCCGTTGCGTTAAGGGGAGTCAGGCCCAGGCGCTGCCGGAGGGCGGGATAGGGCGTGCCCGGCTGCTCGATGAAGGGCGAGACGTACACCACGTCCCCGGGACCGAGGGGCATCTCGGCCAGGGCCTCGACGGTGGCTTCCACGTGGCGCTCCGCGTAGGGCTTGCCCCCGACGCCGGCCATGATGATGAGGCCCACGGAGAGGCCGGCCTCCTTCAGCGTGTGCACGAAGGCCACCAATTCTCGTGAAGAGCCGGGTTTGTCGAGGACCTGCAGCAGCTCGTCCAGCCCCGTCTCCATCCCCACGTACACGCGCTTGAATCCGTACCGGGCCAGGGAGGGCCATTTTCCGGCGTCGCCGCGCTGACCGGACCAGAGGTCCACGAAACCGTAGAGGGGTTGCCCCGGGAAGAACCGGTGGACGATGCCGATCAACGGCTCCAGCCGTTCCAGGGACAGGGCCAGGGCATTGCCGTCGCCGACGAAAACCCCGTGGCGGTAGCGCCACTGCCGGCCCAGCAGTTCCCGCACCTTGGCGGCGTGGTCGGCGAACTCGCCGGGGGAACGCGCCTGGAAGGGCCGGTCCCTGTAAAGGGCACAAAAGGCGCAGCGGTTCCAGCTACAACCGGTGGTGGCCTGGAGCACGATGGCGAGGTACAGATCGGGTGGCAGGATGGACGGCGGCCAGGTGTACGCGGCGTGAAAGCGAGCAGCCTCCGCCTCCAGGGCCTCCGGCGTCCAGCGCAGGATCTCCTCTTCCAGCCGCCGGCGGAGGGGATCGGGCGACCCGGGGTACAGTTCCCTGGCGATACCGTAGGCCTCCCCCACCAAGCGGCGCGCTTCCTGCGGAGGCAAGGGCCGCCATGTCGCGCCGTCGCCATCCCGTTCGCGCACGTAGAGGCGGGACGCCAAGTCCCGCCGGTAGGTCGACCCGCCCCGGTAATAATGGACGAGCCGGCCCTCACGGTCGAAGGTGACCACGGTTTCGCGGTCGGGACTGAGAACCGTGGCGTCCGGCCTCACCGAATAGAGAAGGGTGGAATCTTGCATCGTCACGGCCCGCCATCACCCTCCGGTGGCACGATCCGCTCCGAGCGCCGTTCCTCCTTCAAATATGCTCCCTGCTGATCCCATATGTCCTCCAGTTCCCTCAGGGCCGCCCGTACCCGCTCGGGCTGTGCCAGGGCCACGGCTGTGATCAACGCGTTGATCAGACTCAGGGGTGCCACCAGGGAGTCGGCAAAGGAGGGGGACTCGGACCGTGCCGTCAGGACGATGCGCGCTTCATCCACCAGGGGGGAAACGACGCTGTCGGTGATCAGGATCGTGCGCGCGCCGCGGCGGGCGGCCAGGCGGAAGGCTTCCGCGGTGCCGCGGGCGTAACGGGGGAAGGTGATGCCCACCACCACGTCCTCGGGCCCGGCGGCCATCAGTTCCTCCAGCGGGTGGGCGGAGTTGGCCAGCGTTCTGACGTTGCGCAGCATGAGGTTGAGGTAGTACCCCAGGTAGGTCGCCAGGGCACCCGAGCTACGCATGCCGATGACGAAGATGTGCCGGGCTTCCTGCAACGCGCGCACGGCCTCGAAGAACCGCTCCCGCGACAAGGAGCCCAGGGTCGCACGAATGTTCTCGATGTCGGTGCGGAGCACCGTGTCCAGAATGGTCTCCGCCCGCTCGCCCCGTTCCTCCGCCAGGACCAAGCGGTCCGCCGCCGTGAGGCGCGCCCGCAGTTGATCCTGAAGGTCCCGCTGCAACTCGGGGTAGCCGCTGTAGCCCAGGGCGATGGCGAAGCGGACGACGGTGGACTCGCTCACGCCCACCGCCGCACCAAGGCGGGCGGCGGTCATGAAGGCCGCCTTGGGCTCGTTCTGCAGGATGTACTCCGCCAACTGGCGCTGGGCCCGGCTCAGCCGACCGGCCCGCTTGCGCAGTCGTTCCGTGAAACCGGCCATGGTTCCCTCCTTTCCCTGGCGGCGTCCCGGCCTCCTCCCGAGAGTCCGGACGGGTTCTTCCGGCACCAAAGGCGGCGCGGGGTGGAAGACCACCCCGCGCCAGGCCCCGGCCGATACGATTTCCGCACGGCCGTCATAGAGGAGTCGCCGGCTGGCGGAACATGTCGATGGCCGAACCGGCCGGGTCGGGCCGGGGCACGTGGCGGTACTCGGTGGCCGGCACCCAGCCGCGCGCGATCAGGGCCTCGGCCAAGCGGTCGATGGCCACCATGTAGGCCGCCAGGCGCATGGGTACCGATTCTTCCACATGGCAGCGGTAGACGGCGCGGAAGGCGTTGACCATCAAGCGCTCCAGTTGCTGCACGACCTGTTCTTCCGACCAGTAGTACTGCATCAAGTTCTGGACCCATTCGAAGTAGGAGACGGTCACGCCTCCCGCGTTGGCCAGGATGTCAGGAAGGACGAAGATGCCGCGCTTGAACAGGATCTCATCGGCCTCTGGCGTGGTGGGGCCGTTGGCCCCCTCGGCGACGATCCGCGCCTGGATGTGGGGCGCGTTCTCCTCCGTGATCACGTTCTCCAGGGCCGCAGGGACCAGCACGTCCACCGGCAGCCGGAACAGTCGCTCGTTGTCGATGGGCTCGCCGCCGGGGAAGCCCTTCACCGTCCCGTGCTGGCGGCTATACGTGTAGAGGGCCTCCACGTCCAGGCCGGCGGGATTGTAGACGCCCCCGAAGGCGTCCACCACCGCCACCACCCGCGTGCCGGCGCGCTGGAGGTAACGGGCGACCCATCCGCCCACCTTGCCGAACCCCTGGACGGCCGCAGTCATGCGGTCCATGGACAGGCCCAGCACGCGGGCCGCCTCGCGGATGGTAATGACCACACCACGGCCCGTCGCCTCGCTCCGGCCGCGAGAACCACCCAGCACCAGGGGCTTGCCCGTGATGACGGCGGGATTGGGGTGACCGGTCATGCGGGCGAACTCATCCAACATCCAGGCCATGACCTGGTCGGAGGTATTGACGTCCGGTGCCGGGATGTCGCGGTCCGGGCCGATGAACCCGGCCAGGGCGCGGATGTAGCCGCGGCTCAGCTCCTCCAGCTCACGGCGGGACAGCTCGCGGGGATCGCAGACGACCCCTCCCTTGGCGCCACCGTAGGGCAACCCGAGGAGGGCGCACTTGAAGGTCATCCACATGGCCAGGGCCTTGACCTCATCCAGGTCCACCCGCGGGTGGAACCGGATGCCGCCCTTGGTCGGCCCCAGCACGTCGCAGTGCTGGGCGCGATAGCCCTTGAAAACGCGGAGCCGGCCGTTGTCCATCCGCACCGGGATGGAAACCTCGATGACGCGCGCCGGCTCCTTGAGGATCTCGTACACGTCCGGACCGAGCCCCAACCGCTCAACCACCGCGGCCAGCTGTTTCTGCGCGGCCCTCAGCGGCGAGCAGGCGGTTGCCTCTGCGGACATGAAGCGCCTTCCCCCTCGCGGGCCTGTCAACCGGGCCTCGCTGTGTTGGAGCGTTCCAGCCTGGCACCTGGCAGGGTGCCGGCAAGACTTCCGTACGGCATTATACGACGTTGCAGGATTGCCGTCATCCGTAGCCGACGGCCGGCGTCGTCAGGACGGCGGCGTCAGCGGGGTACCGCCGGGAAAGCCGGCTCGTTCCTCCTCCAGGCGGCGGGCCAGCTCCTCCCACTCCGCCAGGCGCGCACCGAGCTCGGCTTCCACTGCGGCCGCCCGAGCCACTGCGGTCCGGATCGCCTCGGGGTCGGACTTCTCCGCCGCCAGGAAGCCAGGGTCCGCCAGGCGGCGGGCCAGTTCGGCCTGCTCTGCCTCCAGGGAGGCGATCTCCTCTTCCAGCTCCGCCACGCGCCGTGCCAGGTGCGCCATCTCCTGGCGGGACCGGCTACGGGAGCGGGCGGGCGGGCCGCCACAACCCTCGGCGAACACCGCGGGTGGGGAACCCGGTACCGCCGTGGCGCGAGAAGGCGCCCCGCTGGCCGGGCTCGCCACCCGCCGTCGCTCCAGCCAGGCGTCGAGGCCGCCGGCAAAGCGCTCCACCCGCCCGCCTTCCACCCACCACACCTCGGTAACCAGGCGTCGGAGGAAGTGGCGGTCGTGGCTCACCACCAGCAGCGTGCCGGGGAAGGCTGCCAGGGCCTCCTCCAGGACTTCCCGGGTCTCCAGGTCCAGGTGGTTGGTGGGTTCATCCAAGAGCAAGGTATTGGCCCGAACCTGGGCCAAGCGCGCCAGGATCAGGCGGCTGCGTTCACCGCCGCTGAGAGCGCCGACCTGCTTGAATACGTCCTCACCGCGGAAGAGGAAACGGGCCAGCGTAGCCCGTGCCTCGGGCAGGGTCAAGCCGGTCTCGGTCACGAACTGCTCCAGCACCGTGCGCGCCGGGTCGCCAAGACCCAGCGACTGATCGAGATAGCCTACGCGCACGCCCTCCCCCACCTGCACCCGGCCCTGCGCCGGCGCCAGGTGCCCCGCGAGGATGCGCAGCAAGGTACTCTTCCCCGCGCCGTTGGGGCCGAGGATGCCGATCCGGGCGCCGCGGCGGATCTCGGCATCCAGGTGGCGGAAGAGCCACGGCCCTTCCCCGTAGCGGTGGCCCACGCCGGTCAGCTGGAACACAAGCTCGTGCGACGGCTGACCGACGTCCAGGCGGATGCGCGGCAACGGTCGCGGGGGCGGTGGTGGCGGCGGCGCCTCCGCCTCCAGACGGGCCAGCTTCTTCTCGCGGTCCTTGGCTTGCGTGGCGCGGTTACCCGCCCTGTACTTGTCGATGAATGCTTGAAGGCGCCGGCGCGTGGCCATGTACGCCCGGTATGCTTCCGCTGCCCGGGCACGCCTCCGTTCCCGCTCTTCCAAGTAGAAAGCGTAGTTGCCAGGGTACGACTCCAGCCGGCCGCCGGCCAGTTCCTCGATGCGGTGGCAGGCCCGCGTCAACAGGCCCCTGTCGTGGGAGACCATCACCACCGCACCCGGGTAGCCGGCCAGGTGTTCTTCCAACCAGGCGGAGGCGGCTACGTCCAAGTGATTGGTGGGCTCGTCCAGGAGCAGTACCTCGGGCCGCGTGACCAGTAGGCGGGCCAGCGCCAGCCGCACCCGCTGGCCGCCGCTCAGGGTGCCGGCCGGCCGGCCCAGGTCCCCCTCCCGGAACCCGAGACCGAAGAGGACCTGGCGGGCCCGCGCCTCCAGGGCGTAGCCCCCCTCCCGCTCGAACCTCTCCTGCAGGCGGCCGTAGCGCCGCAGCATTTCCTCCACCTCGCCGCCGCGGCCGGGGCCGCCGCTGGCCGCCCGAGCCAGACTTTCCTCCAGCGCGCGGAGCTGGCGCTGAAGGTCCAGAAGGTCGCCGAACCCTTCGAGGACGGTGGCCAGGACGGTAGCGTCCTCGTCGCCCGTCAACTCCTGGGCGAGATAGCCCACGCGCAGGCCGGGGGCCCGGACCACGGTGCCGGCGTCGGGCTCCAGGAGGCCCGCTAGAATCCGCAGCAGGGTCGACTTGCCCGCGCCATTGGCACCGATGAGCCCGATGCGCTCCCCGGCCCGTACCCGTAGATCGACCCCGGAGAGGATCTCGCGCCCGCCCAGGCTCTTCACCAGGTCCCTGGCCTCTAGCCATACGACGGCGTTCACGGGCCACCGCCCCCTTGTCCGCTGTGTGCCGGTCCCCCATGGCCCAGGGGTGTCTCCGGCAACGCCTCCATGGTAACCCGGCCGCCCACCGGGCGACCAGCGGCGCGGGACGTGCCCTCTGCCGCACCCCACCCGCCCCCAGCCGACCGGCCCTGCCCCGCCCGTGGCCACGCCGCCAGGATTCCCGGGGCGCCCGGCGAAGCTTTCCCGCGACTCGATGCAACGGGGGGATGCGTCGATGGGTGAGTTTCGGATCGAGGTCCCGGAATACTACAACTTCGCCCGGGACACGGTGGACCGGTGGGCGGAGGATCCCCAGAGACCCGCGATGTTGTGGATCGATGACGACGGTGACGGCCGGCGCCTCACCTTCGCCCACTTCGCGGAGCGGTCGCGCCGCGTCGCCGGGATGCTGCGCTCCCTGGGCATCCGCAAGGGGGACCGCGTGCTGGTGGTCCTGGGCCGGGAGGTGGAGTGGTGGGAGGCCATGCTGGGCCTCATCCGCCTGGGCGCTATCCCGGTACCGGGCACAACGCTACTGACGGCCAAGGACCTGCTCTATCGCATCCAGCAGACGGAAGCAGCCGGTATCATCACCGACCCGGAGGGCGCGGCCCGGGTCGACGAGGTCGCCGGGCAGTGCCCGTCCCTGCAGGTGCGGGTGGTGGTGGGCGGCGGGCGGCCCGGCTGGGTGAACTACGAACCTGCGGTGACGGCCGCCGATCCGGACGAGGGCGAGCCGACCCGCTCCTCCGATCCCATGCTGATCTACTTCACATCGGGCACCACCGGCCTGCCCAAGATGGTCCTCCACGAGCACAGCTACCCGCTGGGGCACCTGGTGACGGGCAAGCTCTGGTGCGACTTGCGGGAAGGCGACCTGCACTGGAACGTGTCCGATACCGGGTGGGCGAAGGCCGCCTGGTCCAGCCTTTGCGGCCCTTGGGTGGCGGGTGCGACGGTGATGGTCGACCGGAAACCGGGGAAGTTCGACCCCGTGCGTGCCCTGCAACTCATCGAGCGGCACCGCCCGACCAGCCTCTGCGCACCGCCGACGGTGTACCGGCTCCTGGTGCTGGAGGACCTCGAGCGTTACGACCTGTCCAGCCTGCGCTCCTGCGTCTCCGCCGGCGAACCCCTCAACCCCGAGGTCATCCACGTCTGGCAGCGTGCGACGGGCGTCACCATCCGGGACGGCTACGGACAGACGGAGACGGTCTGCCTGGTGGCCAACTGGCCCGGCATGCCCGTCAAGCCCGGTTCCATGGGCAAGCCGGCGCCCCACGCCGAGGTGGCGGTCATCGACGAGGAGGGCCGTGTCCTCCCGCCGGGCCGGGAGGGCGACATCGCCGTCCGCGTCGACCCCCAGCGGCCCGTGGGCCTCTTCCGCGAGTACTGGAAGGATCCGGACGGAACGGCGGCGCGCCGGGTCGGCCCCTGGTACATCACCGGGGACCGCGGCATCGTCGACGAGGACGGTTACTTCTGGTTCGTCGGCCGTGCCGACGACGTGATCATCAGCGCAGGGTACCGGATCGGGCCCTTCGAGGTGGAGAGCGCCCTGGTGGAACACCCGGCGGTCGCCGAGGCGGCCGTCGTGGCCAGCCCCGATCCGGTGAGGGGCAGCATCGTCAAGGCCTTCGTGGTGCTGGCGCCGGGGTACGAGGGCAGTGACGAGCTGGTCCGGGAGCTGCAGGAGCACGTCAAGCGGGTGACCGCCCCGTACAAGTACCCGCGGGAGATCGAGTTCGTCGGCGAGCTGCCGAAGACCATCTCCGGCAAGATCCGCCGGGTGGAGCTGCGGGAACTGGAAGAGCGCCGCAAGGGGGGCCGAGTTCCCCGTTGAGCGGACGGGCATCGGGGGTGTCCCCGCTGGGAGTGTCCCCAGCGGGGCATCCCCGCCCTCGCCCCCCGTACGCCACGGAGCCGCGGCTGTCGTCCCCAGTCCACCATGGGGCCGCCCCTAGACGGCGATGGCGCGGCCACCCCGGTAGGCCTGTTTATAGCGGTTAAAATCCCATTCGCGGAAGAAGCGCTCGGCCGCCTCCCGCCCCGCCCAGTACAAGCGCCGCCTCGTCTCCCGATCGATGTGGAAGTCGGTGGTCCGAACGCCCAGGCTGGGCACGGCGATGGTGCGGGCGGCGCTGTGGGCGTTGGCCAGCTCCTCCCGCGCCTCCAGGGCCGTGCTGACCAGGGCCATCAGGTATCCGGCCGGCCCCCTGACGGGCACCGGCGTATCCCCCGGATCGGCCAGGCGGAAGCCGAAAGTGGGCCACGGTGGTATGCCGGGGACGTCGAACAACCATACCGGGAAGTTGGCCACCAGCCCACCGTCCACCACCAGGCTGGTGGACGGCCCCTCGGGCGTGGAGTAGCGTAATTGCACCGGCTCGAAGAAGTAAGGCATCGCTGCGCTCATGCGCACGGCGCGGGCCACCGGAAAGTCCCCGGGGTCCAGCCCGTAGTCGGGGAGGTCCCGGGGCAAGACCAGCATCCGCCGCCGCGTGATGTCGGCGGCCACCACCTGCAGGCGGTAGCGAAACCGCGGGTCGTTCCCGCCCAGCGCGGGAGGCAGCTCCAGGTCCCGGAAACACCGGACCCCCTTCCGAGCCAACACCTCTTCCAGCCAGGCTTCCAGGGCGTTGCCCTCGTAGATGCCGTTCTGAAACACCACGCCGAGCACCGGCCCGAGCACGGGGACACGGTCCAGCAGGTCGCGATCCTGGAACCGCTCGAAGTCGAGCTCCTCCATCATTTCCTTCAGCTCTGCCGGCGTGTAGCCCGCCGCCCGCAAGGCCGCGACGATGGCGCCGCCGGAGGTGCCCCCCAGGTTCACCCATTGGTAGCCCTTTTCCTCCGCCACCTCAAGGGCGCCCACCAGGGCGACGGCGCGGACGCCCCCACCGGAAAAGACGGCATCGGCATGCATCCCATCGAGCCCCCGTTCGCATCCACCCTTGGGCCCCGTGCCCGGGCCCGGAACTCATGGCCAGCCCAGACTCGCGAACGGGCACCCCAGGCTGCACCCGGCCGGCAACCGCGTGACCGCGATATCCGGGTCTGACTCAGCCTATGCGCCGAAAACCGACCTCGCCGCAACCACCCCTCGCGGTGCAAGAGCCCGTGTTCCGGCCATGGACCTCTCGAGGCAGGATGCCGAGCGGGTGCGGCGCCAGCCTTGCCCATTACATCGGCCCCGGGCCCGCCCTCGTTTACCGCCTGTTGGACTCCGGTACGGTGCGGGGTCGGTCGCCCCCGCCGAAGACCTCACCTGCCCCCGTTCGCCAGCGTTGGCGGTCCGGGAGCCCTTGCAGCGGTGGATTGGACCGGTTCCCGCGGGTACCATCCCCATCGTGCACGCGCCCTGGGACGTTGCCACAGGCGTCCCGGTGTGCTATTCCGGAGGAGGGTTTCCTTCGGGATACGAAATGTTCGCACGGCTGCCTCCGAAGAGGTCACGGAGCACGACCGGCCAGCACTTCGGGAGGTGAGCGCCGTGCCCCCCACGGGCGCCAGCGACGGGCACGACACGGTGCACGAACGCCCCGGCAGCAGCCGGCGCCGCCGCATCGCGGCCACCCTGTGGCGCGTGAACGCCCTGGCGGTCGTTGCCTTTGCGGTGATCACGATGGCGCGGCCCCTTTTCTCCGTTTTCGCCGACCGGGAGCTGGGGGCGAACCCGACCTGGCTGGGCGTCATCGCCGGCTCCTACGCGCTGGTGCCCCTCTTCCTGTCCCTACCGGTGGGCGGCCTGATCCACCGGTGGGGCGAGCGCCCCTTGCTTCTGGCCGGCACGGCCGGGCTGGCACTCGGCCTCCTCCTGGCATCCGCCAGCCGGTCCTTGTGGACCCTGACGCTGGCCTCCCTGATCACCGGCATGGCGCAAATGCTGCTGGTGGTGTGCACCCAGACCCTGGTCACCTCCCTGGGCGATCCGCGGGAGAGGGAGCACCACCTGGGGCTGTTCACCACGGCGACGTCCGCCGGCCAGCTCCTGGGTCCGCTGGCTGGCGGCGCCCTCGCGGACGTCACGGGTTTCCGCGGTACCTTCGTGGCCGGGGCGGTGGTCGCCTTGGCGGGCGCTGCCCTGGCCCGGGGCGTGGAACCGCCGCCGGTGGCCGGCCAGGCCATCAGCCTGCGCGGGCAGGTGGAACGAGCCCGCCAGCTGCTGCGGCTGCCCGCCATGCGGCTCGCGATCCTGACGGCCTTCTCGCTGATCTTCACCCTCGGCGTCCACCAGTCGTTCTACCCGGTCTACGTCACCCGCCTGTTAGGTCTCAGTGCTACGACCCTCGGAGTCCTGCTCGCCGTCCGGGCGGTGTTCGCCCTGGCCGTGCGCCTCTACATGCAGCCGCTCATCGAGGTCGTGGGCAGCCGCTACCGGGTCCTGCTCATGAGCTTGATCTGCGGCGCCCTCGCCTTGGGAGCGACGCCTCTCCTCCGCGATCCATGGTCCCTGGCGATTGCCGCCGCCTTGCTCGGCATCGCTACCGGCCTGACCATGCCCCTCAGCATGCTCTCCGCGGCGAACGCCGTACCGGTGGCCGAACGGGGCCTGGCCATGGGCGTTCGCCTCACCGGCAACCGGCTCGCAGAGCTGTCGAGCCCCCTCCTCTTTGGGCCCCTGGCCGACGCCCTGGGTCTGGGACCCGCCTTCTATGCGGCCGGCCTCCTCCTACTGGTCGCCGCCCTGCTCTCGCTGGCGTGGCGGGAGGGCCTGGCCGAGGTTGACGAGCCGCACCACGCCGCGGGCACCGCACGAATGGAAGCGGTACCCGGGCCGACCCAGGGAGTGCCACTGGGGACGCCCGCGGGCAAGCGGCCCGGCCCGGCAAGGGCAACGGGCGCCGGCGCACCGGAGGGTAGGGCCCGCCCGGGTCCTCGCAGTAGCGGCGCCATGACGTCGAGCCGGTAAACCCGGTGGCCGCCTGCCATGCCGCGCCCCGCGGGAAGCTGCCCGCACGCGGTACCCCCGACCGGACCTCGGCGGTGCCGCCGGGGAAGGGCGTAGTCGTCGCCGGCCAAGCGGGAGGAGTGCGGCCCTGTTGTGCCAAATTCGCTATTAATGTTAAGCAGCACGTCGTGGCCAGACCGGCTCCGGTACTGGCAGACGTTTGCTGGAATCCTTCGCCTTTATAACGAAGTCTGGTGTATGGACGGAAGGAGTTGCTCCCTATGACCCAACCCAACGCCGCCGGCCTCGAAGATGTGGTTGCCGGCACGTCCGAGATCTGTTTCATCGACGGCAAGGAGGGCCGGTTGCTCTATCGCGGGTTCGACATCCGCGACCTGGCCGAGCATGCCTCCTTCGAAGAAGTGGTGTACCTGCTCTGGCATGGTGAGCTGCCGACGCGGGCGCAACTGGACGGCTTCGTCCAGCAGATCAAGGCCGCCCAGGCGCTGCCCGGCCAGGTCCTGGAGCTCATCGAGCGCATTCCGCCCGCTACCCACCCGATGGCCGCGCTGCGGACCGCCGTTTCGTACCTGGGCACCCTGGACCCCGACCAGGAGGACCAGTCCGTGGAAGCCAACCTTCGCCGGGCGACGCGGCTCGTCGCCCAATTCCCGACCCTGGTGGCGGCCATCCAGCGCGTGCGGCAGGGCAAGGAACCCGTGGCGCCGCGGCGCGACCTTTCCCTTGCCGCCAACTTCCTCTACATGCTGCGCGGCGAGGAACCGTCGCCCTTGCATGCGCAGGTGATGAACGTCGCCCTGGTCCTGCACGCGGACCACGAGTTGAACGCCTCCACCTTTGCGGCTCGCGTCACGGCCGCCACCCTGTCGGACATGTACTCCGCCATCACCGCGGCCATCGGTGCCCTGAAGGGTCCCCTCCACGGCGGAGCTAACGAGCAGGTCATGCGGATGCTGCTGGAGATCGGCTCGCCGGACAAGGCGGAGGAGTGGGTCAAGCAGGCCCTGGCCCAAAAGAAGCGAATCATGGGCTTCGGCCATCGCGTCTACAAGACCGAAGACCCGCGGGCGACCATCCTGCGGCGTCTCTCGCAAAAGGTCGCCGAAGCCGCCGGCGAGACGCGCTGGTACGAGATCTCCCGGGTCGTGGAGAAGGTGGTCCAGGCGGAAAAGGGCCTGTACCCCAACGTGGACTTCTACAGCGCTTCCACCTACTACGTGATGGGCATCCCCTTCGAGCTGTACACGCCCATCTTCGCGGTGAGCCGTATCTCCGGCTGGACCGCCCACGTGCTGGAACAGTACGCCAATAACCGCCTGATCCGTCCGCGGGCCGAGTACGTCGGGCCCACCAACCGGCAGTGGGTGCCCATCGATCAGCGCTGATGCCTCCGGGCCACGGCCGGCAGGCACCCACGCCGCGAAGGGCAGGGCGGGTCCCGGGGACGGCCCTGGGCTCCGGTAGGGGAAGCCAGGGCAAAGGGCCACCGCCCGGCAGGAACGGGCGGTGGCCCTTTGCGTCCCGACGCTGCTTCCCCCTGTTCCCGACGTCGCGCCCGCTTGCTTCCCGAGAGCCGCGGTGCCTCCCCGGGCCTGCCCCGGCGGCCTGCATCAGCCCGCACCGGCTCCGCCCGCGCCCGACGCGCTTGCCCGGCCATCCCGTTGCGGCGTCCTCGCCCGTCCCGGCCGCATGAGCATCACCTGGGGCACCCCCGCCGTCGGGTGGGGATGCACCAGGACATCGCAACCGTAGACCTGGCGGATGCACTCGGCGGTGATGACGCGGGCCGGCTCCCCCGCTGCGAACACGCGCCCCTCCCGAAGCAGCACCAGCCGGTCGCAGTAGAGGGACGCCAGGTTGATGTCGTGCAGCACGGCGATCAGGGTCAGCCCGAGACGGTCCCGCAGGTCGGCGAACAGGTCCATGATCTCCATCTGGTGGCGGATGTCCAAGTGGCTGGTGGGCTCGTCCACCAGCAGGATGCGCGGCTCCTGGGCAAGGGCCCGGGCGATCATCACCTTCTGCCGCTCGCCCGCGCTGAGCCGGGTGATGGGCCGCTCGGCCAGCGCCGCCACCCCCGCCCGTTCCATGGCCTCCCCAACGGCCCGCCAGTCCCGGGGCCCCTCGCGCCCCCAGCCTCCCAGGTGTGGCGTACGCCCCAGGGCGACGTACTCCACCACCCGCAGCGGCACGTCCAGGGGCAGATCGGCGCCGACGGCGGCCATCCGTCGTGCCCGCTCGGACGAGCTGTACGCCGCCAGGGGACGCCCCTCGATCAGCACGTGGCCCGCCCGGGCCGGCAGGTATCCCGAGATGGCCCTGAGGAGCGTGGTCTTACCGGACCCATTGGGCCCCAGGATCCCGAGCCACTCGCCGGGACCCACCCGCAGCGAGAACCCGTCCAGCACGGGTTCCGCCCCGTAACCGATGCGGACGCCCGCCACCTCGATGACGAAGGACACGGGCATTCCCTCCCCCGTGCCGCCCGCTACCGCCATCACAGCCCCATCCCGCCGGAGGCGTAGGACCGCAGTAAGTAAAGGAAGAAAGGCGCGCCGGCCAGGGCGGTGACCACACCCACGGGTAGCTCGGCCGGAGCGATGATCGTGCGGGCGACCGTGTCGCATAACACCAGCACCGTGGCGCCGGCCAGAGTCGACGCCGGTACCACGATCCGGTGGTCACCGCCCAGCACCAGGCGCACGCCTTGGGGTACGATCAACCCGACGAAGCCGATGACACCGCTGACGCTCACGGCCGTGGCGGTCAGCAGGGACCCGGCCACCAACAGGCGCCGCTTCAGCCGCTCCACGTCGACGCCCAGGTGGTAGGCAGGTTCTTCCCCCGTCAGCAGTGCGTTGAGGGCCCGCACCTCCCGGGCCAGGAGCCCGGTCCCCACCGCCGTGGAGAGGGCAGCCGCCGCCACATCCCGCCAACTGGCGCCCGAAAGGCTACCCAGCAGCCAGAAGACCAGCGGGCGCATCTGGTCCCCGCTGAGGTAGACCAGCAGGGACACGACGGCGCCCAACAGCGCCGCCACTGCAACACCGGCCAGGAGGAGCGTCGTCACCGGCAGCCGGCCGTCCACCCGGGCCAGCCTCCCCACCACGGTCACGGCCGCCACGGCTCCCATGAAGGCGCACACCGGCACGAGGCCGAAGCCCAACGTGTCCGTCGCCGGTAGACCCGTGCCGGTACCGAGCGCGTAGAAGGCAAGGGCCGCACCAAGGGCACCGCCGCCCGATACCCCGAGCACGTAGGGATCGGCCATGGGGTTCCGGAAGAGCGCCTGGAAGGAGGCGCCCGCCGACGCGAGGGAGGCGCCCACCAGGGCGGCCAGGAGGACCCGGGGCAGCCGGATCTCCAGCAGGATACGCGCCGCAGCGTCGTCGCCCGCACCGCCCCGGGCCAGGGCGTCCCACAGGAGGCCCGCCACCCGGGCGGCCGGAAGGTCGACGGCGCCCACGCTGATCCCGGTCAGGAGCGCCAGGAGGAGGGCCACCCCCAGCCCGCCCAGCACCGCTGCCCGCCGCCGGGCCGGGCCCGCCGGCCGCGCCGGGACGGCGCGCCCGTCCGGTGGCGCCCCCCAACCCGGGCCACCTCGAGGCTCGGCGTTGCTTGGCCGTTCGACCGTCATCCTCATCGCCCATCACTGGAACCGGTCCGGGTATAGCCAGCGGGCAATCTGCTCGAGCCCCTCCACCAGCCGCGGCCCCGGCCGCGAGATGATGTTGTCGTCGATGCTGTAGATGCGGCCCTCGCGCACGGCCGTGATTCCCTCCCAGCCCTTGCGCTTGCCGGCCCGCAGCTCTTCGTACGAACTCTTCAAGGAGGCCGGGACGATGATCACCTGGGGGTCCTTATCCACGACGGTCTCCAGGCTGATCTCCGGCCACGGGCTGCCGGCATCGGCGGCAATGTTGACGCCTCCCGCCGCCTCGATCACGTCGTGGATGAATCCGCCGGGTCCCACCGTCATCAGCGGGTCATGCCACACCTCGTAGAAGACCCGGATGCGCTTTTCCTCAGGGATATCGGCCACCCGCGAGCGAACCGCATCGATGCGGTTCCGCATGTCCCGGACGACCCGAGCCGCCCCCTCCTGGGCGTCCACGATGCGGCCGATCAGCTCGATCCGTTCCAGCACGTCTTCCAGGGTGGCCGGCTGGATGACCACCGTGGGGATGCCCAGTTCCTCCAGCCGTTGCACCTGCTCCTCCGCGCCGCCGATGGCCAGGGCCAGGTCCGGGTCCAGGGCCACGATCTGCTCGAAGTTGGTGTCCGTCACCCCGCCGACCTTGGGCAGACTGGACGCTTCGGCAGGATAGTCGCTGAAGGAGTCGACGCCGACCACCCGGTCACCGGCACCGATCGCAAACAGGATCTCCGTGTTGCTAGGGGCCAGGGACACGATGCGCTCCGGCCGCTTCTGGATGGTCACCTGCCGACCGGCATCGTCGGAAACGGACAGCGGGTACTGGGTCGTGGTGGACGCCTCGCCGCCCTGCACCGTGTCCGCGCCCGGCGTCGCGGGCGTCTGGGCACCCTGCCCGCCACCGGCCCCCCCGCCGCAGCCTGCCAGGATCAGCACGAGAGTCAGCCCCAGACCCACCCACTCGACGATTCCCCGGCGGCGGAACCTCC
>QGUQ01000244.1 GCA_003242195.1 Bacillota bacterium
GTGAAGGAAACACCGATGGCCGAGGCCCCGCGTGACCGGCGCGGGGCCTCGGCTGATCGGCGTGATTGCTTCTTCCCTCCACAAAGGGCCGGGCCCGCCGTAGCGGCGGGCCCGGCGAGCCGTGGCTCACGCCGCCACGGCCGCCGGTACCCGGATCGCCTGCTCGGTCTCCGCGTCGAACAGGTGCAGGTGGTCACCGTCCAGGGCCAGGGACAGCCGGTCACCGGCCCGAACCTGCATCCGTGGGTCGGTGCGCACGGTGAGGTTGTGGGGACCCACGGCCACATACAGGTACGTCTCCGCTCCCAGCGGTTCCACCACCTCGACGGTGGCCTCCAGGCGCCCCTCCGGCAAGTCGGCTACGCGCTCGGGATCGGAGATGACGTGCTCGGGACGAACCCCAAGGATGACCGGCCGCGTTGACTGCCCTTCCAGGTAAGCCGCCGCGTGCTCGGCCAGCGCGCCGCGGATCGGGCAGCGGATGGCCTCGGCCTCGAACCAGATGTCCTCCCCGTCGCGGCGCAGGGTCCCGCGCACCAGGTTCATGGGCGGCGAGCCGATGAAGGTGGCAACGAAGACGTTGGCGGGCTCCGCATAGAGCTGGTGCGGCGTGGCCACCTGCTGCAGCTTGCCGTCCCGCATGACGACGATCCGGTCGCCCAGGGTCATGGCCTCCACCTGGTCGTGGGTGACGTAGATGGTGGTCGTGCCAAGGCGCTGGTGCAGGCGGGCGAGCTCGGTTCGCATCTGCACCCGCAGCTGGGCGTCCAGGTTGGAGAGGGGTTCGTCCATGAGGAACACCTTGGGGTCGCGGACGATGGCCCGCCCCAGGGCGACGCGCTGGCGCTGGCCGCCGGAGAGCTGGGCCGGCCGCCGCTTCAGCAGGTGGGTCAGGCCCAGGGTCTCCGCCGCCTGGCGAACGCGGCGATCGATCTCATCCCGCGGAAACTTGCGCATGCGCAGGCCGAAGGCCATGTTGTCATAGACGGTCATGTGCGGGTACAGGGCGTAATTCTGGAAGACCATGGCCACGTCCCGGTCCTTGGGCGGCACGTCGTTGACCGGACGGTCGTCGATGTAGATCTCGCCCTCGCTGACCTCCTCGAGGCCCGCGATGAGCCGCAGGAGCGTCGACTTGCCGCATCCCGACGGCCCCACCAGGACCAGGAACTCGCCGTCTTCGATGGTCAGCGAGACGTTGTCCACCGCTACAGTCTGGCCGAAGCGCTTGGTCACGCCTCGCAACTCGACCCGTGCCAACGAGGATCCCTCGCTTTCGCCGGACCCCTCTCGCTCGTTGCGCTGCCGTCATCGGCCACCGGGACGCTGGTCGGAGGCGCGCGGGTACTCGGCGAAGGTTTACACTTTCTTACTTACACGTTCACCTTCGATTCCCTTGCGGTCCTGCCGCCGGGCACCGGAAAGGGCCCCCGCGCCTGGCAGAAGCCGGCAGGCGCCGGCGGGTCCGGTTGCGAAAACAACACCACCAGGGGGGATGAGGGTTTGGAAAAGGTGGCAGACGACACCTTCCTCGTCGACTTGCGGGAGGCGGGAGAAACCGAACGGACGGCTGGCTACCTGATCCGGGCGCCGCGCATCGCCCTGATCGAGACCGGCGGCCACCATGGCGT
This sequence comes from Bacillota bacterium, assembly GCA_003242195.1. Classification (GTDB taxonomy): domain Bacteria; phylum Bacillota; class Sulfobacillia; order Thermaerobacterales; family Thermaerobacteraceae; genus ZC4RG37. The sequence goes on from QGUQ01000244.1 coordinate 1,632, forward strand.
CCGGGCATGGCTGGAAGCCCTGGACCGTCTGGGCGTCCCCCGGGACGAGGTGGCGTACATCGTCGTCACCCACATCCACCTGGATCACGCAGCCGGCGCGGGCACGCTGGCGCGCCAGCTGCCCAACGCGCGGGTGGTGGTGCATCCCCGTGGGGCGCGCCACCTGGAAGATCCCACGCGCCTGGTCCAGGGGGCGCGCATGGTGTTCGGCGAACGGCTGGAGGAACTCTTCGGCATCCCCGAGCCCGTGCCCGCGGACCGTCTGCTGTCGCCCGGTGACGGCGAGTACCTGGACCTGGGCGAAGGGCACCGGCTCCGCATCATCGACGCGCCCGGCCATGCCAGGCACCAGTTCATGCTCCTGGACGAGGGAACCGGCGCGCTCTTCAGCGGCGACGAGCTGGGCGTACGCTACCCGTCGCTGTCGCGGCGGCTGGGGCGGGACTACGTCCTCCCCTCCACGGCGCCGAACCAGTTCGACCCCGAGGCGATGATCCGCTCGGCCCGCTCCCTGGCGGAGTTGCGGCCACAAGTGGTGCTCTTCTCCCACTTTGCCGCCGGCGGGCTGAAGCCGGGGGAGCTGGCGGAGCGCATCGAGGAGCAGGTGCCGTGCTTCGTGGCTTGCGGGGTGGTGGACGGGGAACCGGCGCCGCAACCGGTGGTCCGGGAACGGCTGGCGGCGCACATCCGCCGGGACGCCGAGGCCCACGGCCTGCCCTGGGAGGAGGTCGAGCCCGCCGTCGCCATCGACCTGGAGATCTGCTCCCACGGAATCGCGTATTACCACCAGCAGCGGGTGCGGCGCTAGACGGGCCGCCCAGCGCGAGGCGGGGAGGGATGGGGATGAGCGAGGCCTTTCGCGCCTACATGGTCAACAAGAGCGGCGAGACCTTCGAGAAGGGTTTCAAGGAACTGACCCTGGATGAGTTGCCCCAGGGGGACGTGACCATCCGCGTCGCCTACTCCAGCGTCAACTACAAGGACGGGCTGGCCAGCCTACCGGAGGGCAGGGTGGTGCGGGCCTATCCCATGGTGCCGGGCATCGACCTCTCCGGAACGGTGGTGGCTTCCTCCGATCCCCGCTTCCGCGAGGGGGACCGGGTGCTGGTCACGGGTTACGACCTGGGCGTCACTCACTACGGCGGCTACGCCGAGTATGCGCGGGTGCCAGCGGACTGGGTGGTTCCGTTGCCGGAGGGACTGGACCTCCGGCAGGCGATGATCCTGGGGACGGCCGGCTTCACCGCCGCCCTGGCCCTCCACCGGCTGGAAGAAAACGGCCTGGCGCCCGGCCGCGGTCCCGTCCTGGTCACCGGCGCCAGCGGCGGGGTCGGGTCCATCGCCGTGTCCATCCTGGCGCGGCGCGGCTACGAGGTGGTGGCCAGCACGGGCAAGGAGGAGGCCCATGAATTCCTCCGCCGCCTGGGTGCCCGGCAGATCGTGCACCGGGACGAGGTGGCGGTGGCGGAAGGCAAGCCCCTGGAGAAGCAGCGGTGGGCGGCCGCCATCGACTCGGTGGGCGGGGTGACGCTGGCCCACGTGCTGCGCACCACCCGGTACGGCGGGGCGGTGGCCTCGGTGGGCCTCACCGGCGGTAACCAGCTCCATACCACCGTGTATCCGTTCATCCTGCGCGGCGTCAGCCTGCTGGGTATCGACTCCGCCTATTGCCCCATGCCCCTGCGCATGCGGATCTGGCAGCGGCTCGCCACGGACCTGCGGCCCGTCCACCTGGACGAGCTGATGTCCCGGGAGATCGCCCTGGACGAGCTGCCCGGTGCCCTGGAGGACATTCTCGCCGGCCGGGTGCGGGGGCGGATCGTCGTCCGCCTCTCCTGACGCGGGGGATGCCGGAGGGGCGGGCGCAGGGCGGGCGCCCCGCTCCCGCTTTCTCAGCGGTGGCGGGGCGCCTTCGTCCTGGCGGGCGGCGACGTGCGTCGGGCCTGCCGCCGGGAAAGACCGTGGCCGAGCTTGCGCAGGCCGCGACGGCCGATGCTGGTCACCGCGCGCCCGATCCAGCGGCCCGCGCCGGCCGCCGCCCGGGCCACGTCC
>QGUQ01000245.1 GCA_003242195.1 Bacillota bacterium
TCCGGGCGAGGCGGGGCAAGGGCGCGGCAACGGGGGCCCGGGGGGCGCCGACGGCCACCGCTCCCTGGTGGCCCGCCTGCTGCAGCGAGCCTACCTGGACGGTCCCGCCATCGTCCACGACGTCGAGCCCGCAGGCGATGCCCGGGAGCCGGAACCGGGCGCGGCGGGTGACGGTACCGGCGAGCTCGCGGCTCCCGGCCGGGAGCTCGGCGAGCGGGCCGGCAAGGCCGCCCTGCCGCCGGGGGAGGCCCTGCCCGGCGAGGTGGCGGCCGGTACCGGCCGGGACGGGGGGGAGGCCGCTGCTGGCGGCCCGCCTGCCGCGGGCGGTGACGGGGCGCCGGGCGGGGCGGGAGGCACCGCCATGGGTTCGGAGCGCTTCCGCCTGCCGCCCATCGAGCTCCTGACGCGCGGGCGCGCGGCGCCGTCGGCCCGCTTCCAGCGGGAGGTTGCCGAGAAGGCGGCCATCCTGGAGGAGACGCTGGCCAGCTTCGGCGTCCAGGCCCGTATCGCCGACGTGTCGGTGGGCCCTGCCGTCACCCGGTTCGAGGTCGAACCGGCGCGCGGGGTCAAGGTCAGCAAGATCCAGGCGCTGGCCAGCGACATCGCCCTCAGCCTGGCCGTCCCGGACGTGCGCATCGAGGCACCCATCCCCGGCAAGGCGGCTGTGGGCATCGAGGTGCCCAACCGGGAGATCGTGGCCGTCCAGTTGCGGGACGTGCTGGAGACGCCGGAGTTTGCCCGTTCGCGCTCCCACTTGACGGTGGCCCTGGGCAAGGACATCGCCGGCCAGCCGGTGATCACTTCCCTGGATAAGCTGGTGCACCTGCTGATCGCCGGTGCCACCGGTTCGGGCAAGAGCGTGTGCATCAACGCCCTGATCGCGAGCCTGCTCTTCAAGGCGCGGCCGGACGAGGTCAAGTTGCTGCTCATCGACCCCAAGGTGGTGGAGCTCAGCGCCTACAACGGCATCCCGCACCTCATCGCGCCGGTGATCACCGACGCACGCAAGGCAGCGGGCGCCCTGCAATGGGCCGTGCGCGAGATGGAGCGGCGCTACGAGCTGTTCGCACGCTGCGGCGTGAGGGACATCGCCCGCTACAATCTCCGGGCGGCCCAGACCGGTGAGGAGCGCCTGCCTTTCCTCGTGGTCGTCATCGATGAGCTGGCGGACCTGATGATGGTGGCGCCGGTGGAGGTGGAGGACGCCATCCAGCGCCTTGCCCAGATGGCGCGAGCCTCCGGCATCCACCTGGTGGTAGCGACCCAGCGGCCCTCGGTGGACGTCATCACCGGCGTCATCAAGGCCAACATCCCGTCGCGCATCGCCTTCGCCGTTTCGTCCCAGACGGACTCGCGGGTGATCCTGGACCTGGCCGGCGCCGAGAAGCTGGTGGGGAAGGGCGACATGCTCTTCATGCCGCTGGGCGCCACCAAGCCCCTGCGGGTCCAGGGCGCGTACATCTCCGAGCGGGACCTGGAGGCGGTGTTGCGCTTCCTTCGGGATCAGGGCGAACCGCGCTACGACCAGGAGGTGGTGCGCGCCGAGGTGGAGGTGGCCGAGCCGACCTCAGCCCAGGAGGACGACGACCTCTTCACGGAAGCGGTTCGGGTGGTGCTCGAAGCGGGCCAAGCTTCCGTGTCCCTGATTCAGCGGCGGCTGCGCGTCGGCTACACGCGCGCCGGCCGCCTGATCGACATGATGGAAGAGCGCGGCTACATCGGGCCCCATCAGGGTGCCAAGCCGCGGGATGTCCTGATCACGTGGGAGGAGTTCCGCCGGCGCCACGGTGACGCCGCGGCCGGGCCGGGTCCCGGTACCGGCGCACCCGCCCGGGATTGAGAAGCGGCCCGCCGGCGCGGCCGTCGCGGCCCGGCCGTCCCGGGTTCTTCCGGCAATGCCTGACTTACCCACTCCCATGGCCGGGCGACGCCTCGCACAGGGGTCATACTACCCCTGGAAGGTAGGTGAGGCGACATGCGCACCCGTGCGTGGGCGTGGCTGGTGGTGCCGGTGGTGGTCGGCCTCGCCGTCTGGTGGGTGGCGGCGCAATCACCGACGGCCAAGCCCGGACCGGGCGGCGGCAAGGACAACGTCCAGCTTCCGGCAAAGCCCGCTCCCCGGGCCAGGGTGCCCGGGCAGTTGTTCATCCTGGGCTTCTACGACGAGACCGAGGAGGAACGGGGCGAGGACATCCTCGCTACGGTACGCAAGTACAAGGACCATCTCGAGTACCTGGCCCCCTTCTGGTACAGCGTGCGGGCGGATGGTTCCGTCATCGATCGGAGCGACACGGACCTCTTGGACTTCGCCGCCCGCGAGAACATCAAGCTCATGCCCCTCTTCAACAACCACCGGGGGACCGACGCCTTCCTGCGCGACGAGCGGGCGCGGCGCCGAGCGGTGGCCAACATCGTCGACATCGTGGAGCGCAACCGCTACGGCGGAGTGCAGATTGACTTCCAGCTGCTGGAGCCCGCCAGCCGGGAAGGACTGACCGACTTCCTGCGCCGGCTGCGGGAGGACCTCCCCCGCGACAAGGCGATCACCGTGTCCGTGATCCCCCACAGGCATCAGGAGGACAAGGCCAAGCACTCCCGGGACGCCTACGACTACAAGACCCTGGCGAGCTACGCCCGCATCGTGCTGATGGCCTACGACCGCCACGGTGAGCTCAGCGGGCCGGGACCCGTCTCCCCCCTCGACTGGGTGGGTGAGACGATGGCGGCGGCCCGGGAGGATGGTGTACCGCCGGACAAGATCTGGCTGGGCATACCCGCCTACGGTTACGACTGGGCGTCCAACCGCGACCGGGCGGAGCCCATCTCCCTGCGGGAAGTCAAAAGCCTGCTGCGTAACCACGCCATCAAGGTGGAGCGCAACGAGGACGGCATCCCGTACTTCACCTACACGGACCGCCAGGGTGTCCGCCACACGGTGTGGTACGAGGACGAGGTCTCGGTGGCGCGCAAGGTGCGTCTGGCCCGCCGCAACGATCTCTACGGCGTGGCCATCTGGCGCGTGGGCTATGAGGACGACGACTACTGGCGCATGCTCATGCGGGAAACGGGACGGGTCGGAGTGGACCTGACGCCCGACACCAACACCCAGCGCGAGAGCCCCAACCGAGATCCGGAAGGCGGCCAGCGGGACGTTGAACGGGGACAAACGGGCAACAACGAACGATGACCCGCGCCACCGCCCGGTGGCTCAGGCAAGGACGCGAGCAAGGACGCGAGCACACCAGCTCCACCGAGGGTGTCAGCGAGGACGCAGGGTGCAAAGGAGGGGAAAAGGCGGCGGACCCGTCAGGGGTCCGCTGGTGCTTACAGGCGTGTCGCTCACCAGGCCCGCTTGGGCGGCCGGGTGACCAGCCACAGCCACCAGGCGACGAAGAACACGAAGAAAAAGGGCAACACCCAGTTGCTCAAGAATGACAGCAGCGCGACCATGACCGGCCTCCCCATCGCGTCGTTCCGGTCCCATTCTACCCCCCGCTTCCGGGCGGCGCAACGGCGGACGGAGCGATCCCACGGGGCGGCCAGGCCGGGTGCAGCGGAGGGGACCCGGACAGGACGCGGACCACGTCGGCGGCCACCATGACGGCGGTCTCTTATACACACTTCCGAGCCCACGAGACCTGACAGACTCCCTTATGCCGTCTTCTTCTTAAAAAAAAAAA
>QGUQ01000246.1 GCA_003242195.1 Bacillota bacterium
CGCTGAAATGGGCGCAGCAGGCCTTCGATGCCATGGGACAGTTCGGTGACCGTTGTGGAGAAAGTGACCGCGCTGGTGAGCAAGATCAGCTCGAGAAGACGGAGTATGGAGACGATGACCACTTTCACCGTGGCCGCGGTGATGACGACAGGTCCATATTCGAAGAGAGCGGGGCTCGCCGGATCGAGACTGCGGCCGAAGAAGAGCAGCTGCATGATGGCGAGAATGACCAGGAATGGAAGGGCCGGACGGACACCGCGCAGAGCATAGCCCAGGGGGATCCGCGCAAGGGTCAGAATCCCGGCGATAGCCAGTAGCAGTATGGCGTGTCCCGAATAGGTCGAGTTCAAGGTGATCGCCGCGATCAAGACGCAAGCAGACAGCAGCTTTGCCCGTGGGTCCAGCCTGTGCACGGCTGAACCCGTTGGCAGATACTGACCAATCGTCACGTCTCGGAGCAGTTCAAATCCTTGCACCGTTGCTGACCCCCGCCGTCACGGTTAGGAGGTTCACGATGGCTCCCGCGACCTCGTGGGCATGGATGCTGTCCGCGGGAATGGGAAGACCGGCTGCCCGCAGTCGATGGGCCACCTGACAGGCAGGGGGCACCTCCAACCCGACTCGTTCCAGGGCTTCGGGGTGGGAAAAGAGCTCCCGGGGCGTTCCGTGGAGTGCCACGCGGCCGCCGGCCATGACGTAGATGCGATCGGCGATGCGTGCAACCTCGTCGAGGTTGTGGCTGATGATGACGATGGTCAGGCCTTCGTGCTGGCGGAGGTACGCCAACGTGGCCAGCAAGTCGTCCCGGCTCACGGGGTCCAGGCCGGCCGTTGGCTCGTCCAAGACCAGGATGTCCGGCCGCAGCGCCAGCACGCCGGCGAGGGCCACCCTTCTCCGCTGGCCGCCGCTCAGGGCGAAGATGGGCCGGTCTCGAAATGTCTCGAAGTCGAGCCCTACGGAGTTGAGGGCCCAGCGCACGCGCTCACGGAGTGCTTCACCCCGAAGCCCGTACTTATAGGGGCCAAAGGCGACATCGTCTCCCACATAGCGCTCGAAGAGCTGGTCTTCGGGCCGCTGGAACACGATGCCGACACGCCGGCGCAGGGTGCGCAGATCGGTATCAGGCCTGCTCAGGTCGAACCCCGCCACGTGTACCCGGCCGCTTTGGGGCCGCAAGAGGCCGTTCAGATGCTGGATGAGGGTTGACTTGCCGGAACCCGTTTCTCCGAGGATGGCCACCACTTCACCGGCGCCCACCCACAGAGAGACGTCATCCAACGCCCGATGTTGCAGCGGTGTCCCCGTCATGTAGTCATGGGTGAGGTGCTCGATCTCGATGATCGGTTCCGCCGCACGGCTTGGCGTTCCCCCGGTTCCGTCGCGCTCCGGGGACGAAGTCGTTCCGACGGCGGTCGCGTGGGAGGTGTCCAGCAGCGCCTTGAACCCGTTTCTCTTGCGGGCGCGCTCGACCACGGCATCCACCAGTGCCTCGACGGTCATGGTGTCGGTAGGGAAGTTGGGGACGTGGCGAGCCACTTCGCGGGCGATGGCCACCGTCGGCGGGACGTCAAGCCCGAACTTCTTGATGCGGTCGGGATCCCGGAGAACGGTTGTAGGCGAGCCGTCCGCTTCGATCCGCCCGTTGTACAGGATGATCACCCGGTCGGCCAGGGCAGCCTCTTCCATGTGGTGCGTGACCTGGATGACGGTCACGCCGGCCCGATGCAACCTTCGCAGGATTTCCATGACCGCCCGGCGCCCGCGCGGGTCGAGCATGGCGGTGGCCTCGTCGAAGACGACGGCACGGGGCCTCATGGCCAGGACCCCGGCGATGGCGACGCGCTGTCGCTGTCCGGCCGACAACATGTGGGGCGGCCGCAGCTCGGCCCCGGCCATCCCTACCCACTGCAGGGCTTCCGTCACCCGCTGGTGTATTTCGGACCGGGACACCCCCAGGTTCTCGGGACCGAAGGCGACGTCCTCGCGGACGATCGTCGCCACGATCTGACTGTCGGGGTTCTGAAAGACCATGCCCACCGTGGCGCGGATCTTCTTCCGCAGGGCCGGCTCCCGAACCGCTGCGCAGGTATCGATACCATCCACGTGGACCGTGCCCTTGGTGGGAAGCAGGAGCCCGTTGAAATGGCGAGCGAGCGTCGACTTGCCGCTCCCGTTCGCGCCTACGATCGCTACATGATCCCCCGACGCGACATCCAGCGAGATGCCGGCCAGGGCCTGGATGGGTGTGGCAAGGCGTGTGGAGTAGACGTGTTCCACTTCATGAGCTTCAATGAGCCCCGGTTTGCGTTCACGCATGGCTGTGCTCCATGTCCTGTGGGTTTTGGGGCGGCGCAATCGCAGGGGTGCTGCCGGGTACCGTGGAAGGGCCGGCCTGCCACGCGCGGATAGGGAGGCCGTCGTGGCGACGCACGGGCAGGTATCGTGATGCCTCGTCCCCCCGCTGCGGGCAATGCTGGCGACAGCGGCCCACCGCACCGTGCGGACGCACCCCGGTAATCACAGAAAGTTCGCACCCAACATTCTATATTCCTCTGTACAACGTGACACGGCCGCGATCGACACCATGACACCTCGGATGGATAGGGGGTCACGGCGTCGCCAGGGGCCGGCAACGGATCAGGGGTAGCCGTGGCCGGCTACCCCTCGATCATCTCCTTCAGGGCGGCCCCGGGCGGGACCATGGGGAGGACGTTCTCTTCCTGGCGCACGACGCACTCGACCACGACCGGTCCCGGATGCGCCAGCGCCTCGCGCACCTTGGCGCCCAGCTCCTCCGGGTGCTTGACCCGCATGCCGCGGACGCCGTAGGCCTCGGCCAGCTTGACGAAATCGGGCTGGTGGAGGAACAGGCTGGCCGACAGCCTCTGCTCGTAGAAGAGCTCTTGCCACTGCCGCACCATGCCGTGGGCGTTGTTATTAATAATGAAGACTTTCACCGGCAGGTCCCATTCGGCCAGGGTGGCCAGTTCCTGCACGTTCATCTGGAAGCTGCCGTCACCGTCCACGCACACCACCGGAGCCCCGGGCAGGGCCAGCTGGGCGCCGATGGCGGCCGGCAGGCCGTAGCCCATGGTGCCGAGCCCACCCGAGGTGAGGAACTGGCGGGGGCGCCGGTAGCCGTAGAACATGGCCGCCCACATCTGGTGCTGGCCGACGCCGGTGACCACCACGGCATCGCCGCCGGTGGCCCGGTGCAGTTCCTCCACCACCGCCTGGGGCAGTAGCTCGTGCTGCGCCAGGTTGCGGTCGTAGCGATAGGGGTGGTCCCGCTTCCACGTGGCCAGCCGGTCCAGCCACGGGCCGCGATCCCCGAACTCGGAGGCGGGCAGGCGGTTCAGGGTGGCCAGCAGCGCCTCCAGGCCCGCCCGGGCATCGGCGGCGATGGCCACACGCGGTGCCTTGACCTTACCCAGCTCCGCGGCGTCGATGTCGATGTGGATGATGGCCGCCTCCGGGGCGAAGTCCGCGACCTTGCCGGTCACCCGGTCGTCGAAGCGTGCCCCCACCGCCACCAGACAATCGGTCTCCGTCAGGGCCATGTTGGCGGCGTAGGTCCCGTGCATCCCCGGCATGCCCAGAAACAGCGGGTGATCGGCCGGCATGGCGCCCAGGGCCATCAGCGTCGTGGTGGTGGGTAGCATGG
>QGUQ01000247.1 GCA_003242195.1 Bacillota bacterium
GCGGCGCCGCGCCAGGTGGCCCCACTTGTCGTCGCCGTAGAGCTCGGTGAGGACGCGCCGATGGGGATGCTTCGTGCCGGGCCGGATGGGCAGCAGCGCGAGGCCCTGCCGGTGGAGGAAGAGGGCCGCGGCCAACGTCTCCGGAAGTTCGCTGGTTTGAACCTGTTGCTTTTGTGCTACACTCTGGGTAGGCTGCAGAGCCTCCACGAAAACCACCTCGGTCGGCCCCGCGTGGCAGCGCGGGGTTTGGTGTCTCGGGTGGGCCGCCCTACGAGGCGGCCCGCTGCGCTTCTCGCCACGCCTGATACGCCGCTGCGAGTTCGCCCGGATCCTCGCCCAAAGCCTCGAAGGCCTGCAGGACGCCCGGCGGCAGCCGGCGCGGGTGTCCGAGCTCGAGGGCTGTGATCTGCCCATAGCTCAGGCCGGCCCGCAGGGCCAGCTCCTTCCGGCTCCATCCACGCCGCTCTCGAAGTGCGGTGACGGGATTCTGCTGCACGTCGCTCCTCCTCCCAAAAAGAACGGGCCGGCAAGGTTGTCCTCCCTTGCCGGCCCCGATCTCGCCACCGCTTGCCATTTCGCCCGCAAACTCCCTGCGCCTTATGGCAGGAAACCAGCGGTTAACTGGCGAATCGGTTCAACCCGCAAGGGGGGCGAGAGGTCCGCACACCACGGGCCTCTCGGTATCCGAGTTGGGGAGCGCCGCACGGTTGGGAGCCTCTGGGCGCTCTCCTTTTTTGCTTTCGTCGCCGCTACTGACGATCCTTCCGGAAAATTTTAGCATGAGGGAGCATGGCGGAGGTAGACAGTTGTACATCGCATACAGCGATGGCTACCCGGCGTAGCTAGCTGTTCACAGTCCGTGGTGGCCGCTTATCGGTTGCCAATAGTCAAAACGAACCAGCGTTCGCACTCAGAACGGCCACCACCAGCGCCGCCGCCGGCGTCGTTCCTCCAGTAGCTCCCGCATCTTGGACACCAGGCGGTCCTCCCGCGCTTGCTCCTGCTCCGCCTGCCGCGCCAGCTCCTCGCGGGTCGCGGCTAGTTCCTCGCGGAGCTGGCGCAGTTCTTCCTCCAGGGCCGCTGTCCGCTCCGCGACGGCCTCCCGCACGACGTCGGCCAGAGCGTCGGCGACCAGTTCCCGCAGGATTGCCGCGCCTTGTGGTTGTTGTGTGGTGGCTTGTCGCTGCGGTTCGACATTGATGGCAAAACGCTCCCGCAGGGCCGCCTCGATGTCCTCCGCGGGCACTCCGGCCCGTATGGAGTCCGCCACGAACCGCAACACGTCCAAGGCCTCGGGGCGGTAGCGCCGCGTTTTCCCCTCGCCTACGGCAGGCACGTAGTCGCGGAAGCGGTTGCGGTAGTAGCGCACGGTCGATTCCGGCAGGCCCAGGCGGCGGGCGATCTCGGCCAGGGTCAGCAGGCGCTCGCGGTCCAGGGCGTGCACCCCCTTCCGGCTCCGGCGGTTCGGCGGAGCGGTCCATGCTTCCTCCGCAACCGCCCGCAACAGGGCCGCGGCGGGCCGCCACGTCACCCCTTGACGACGGCGCCGGTGGTGCCCTATCCTGGAGGCAGCCGGATTAATTCTCAAGAGAATTAATCCGATTCCGGCGCGGGGAGGGCCAACGATGGTAGCCAGCAAGCGGGTTCGTCGGCTCCGGCGGCAGGTACAAGAGCAGCAGCAGCTCCGCCTCGAGGTCGCGCAGAAGGCGGTCGCCTATATCCGGGTGTCCTCGGAGGAACAGGCGACCGGCGGCTACGGCCTCGAGGCCCAGGAGCGGGCCATCAAGGCCTTCGCTGAGTCGCAGGGCTACGAGCTGGTCGAGGTGGTGGCCGATCCGGGCGTATCCGGCGCCACGCGGCCGGAGGACCGCCCGGGCTTCCGCCGGGTGTACGAGCTGGCGGAACAGGGCGCCTTCTCGGTGTTGCTGGTCTGGCGCTTCGACCGCTTGGCGCGCTCCATCGTGTACGCCGTCACCACGGCCCACGAGTTGCGCGAGCGTTACGGCGTGGCGCTACGGTCGGTGACTGAGCCCATCGACACGGCGACCCCGATGGGGCAGATGATCTTCGCGGTCCTGGCGGGCATGGCGGCCCAGGAGCGCCAGGCGATCACCGAGCGCACGCTGGCCGGCCGGCGCGAGAAGGCCCGGCGGGGCGGCTTCGCCGGCGGGCCCGCGCCCTACGGCTACCGGCGCGACAAGGAAGGCGGCCTCGTGCCGGATCCGGAGGAAGCGGCCGTCGTCCGGCGCATCTTCGACCTCTACGGCCAGGGCTACACCCCGCGCCAGATTGCGGACCTGCTGAACGCGGAGGGCGTGCCGGGCAAGCGGGGCGGCCGCTGGTATCCCGCCACCATCCGCTACATGCTGGACAACCCGAAGTATCGCGGCCTCGTCGAGTACCTGTTCCGGTGGGGCGGCAACGTCGAGGAGATCCGCGTGGAGGGCCAGCATCCGGCCATCGTGGAAGGCCCCGCCCGGCGGCCGCGGCGCCGCCGCAAGAAGGCGCAGGAGCCGGCCCGCTCCTGACCGGCTCCCTCTCATGCCCCGAAGCACCCAGCGGTTTTTCCGGCACCAGTCTACCACGCCGTCGTCTGGCCCGGGCGGCGGCCCTTTTGTAGCCCGCTTGTAGCCCAGAATGCCCCCCCAGGAGGCCCTTATTTTGCCCGTAGAGCGGCGTTTCGGGGGCGGCGATACCTACGGGTCATGCCCGGCTCAATCGGCCCCTTCTCGGGGCTCCTGGAGGCCTCAGCGGGGCGGTTACAGAGGGCTGTAACGCGGGGCGGGAGCACTGTCATGGGATTGTTTTCGACACTCGCGCACAACAAAAGCGGCCGCCGGGCTGCCGGCGACCGCTGCGGATGAGCCCTTCGAGCTCCCTCACCAGCGGGAGCGCAACGTCGGCGCCCACGCCCGGGCTACGATCCGGCCGTCAGGCGCGACCAGCCTGACCTCTCCCTGCCGCATGGCGGCGTACAGCCGCTGGTAGCGGGCCCGGGCCAGGGCTTCGTCGGCGCTCTGGTAGGCGAGCCGCGGCCGGTCGGTGACGCGGCCGCCATGGCGCCAGACCTGCCAGAGTCCAGGGGCCGGCGCCAGGGCCTCAGACATGCCGCCCACCCCTCCCGCGGAAGATGGTGCGGCCGTCCGGCGCAATCAGGGAGACCTCGAGCGGCGCCCCCCCTTCCTCGGCGGCCCGGCCGACGGCCTCCGCCAGCTTTGGTAGTACGCCGGCCACCGCCGGCGCCTCGTGAACCTCTTCGCGGCCGTCGCGCACCACGCGTAGCGTCCACGGCGTCAGGTCACGCGGCATGCTGACTGCCCCCATTCAGCGCCCCGGCCAGGCCCAGGGCCTCGCGCTCCGCGTCGTCCAGGATCGGCCAGGTGCACTCCGCCTTGTCGAGGAGTACCCGCAGAATCTGGCGGAATTCCTGCGGACCGTGGACGAGCTTCAAGGTTCCGTACACCACAAGCATCTCGGTCATGAGGCGCAGGAGATCTACCCACTCTCCCGGCGCGTCGCCGGCGGACGTCTCCAGCAGCGCCCCCGCAACGTCATCGTAAAGCGGGTCACGTTGACTTAGTCCCTTGGCGACATCCCTGAGGGCGCCCCAATCCCGCCCGAGAACGGCCGCCTCCGTCATGCGCCGGAACAGCTCGAC
>QGUQ01000248.1 GCA_003242195.1 Bacillota bacterium
TCGCCCTGGCCACGGCCACGGCCACGGCCAGGGTGAGAACGGGCAGCTGGGCGGGGAGCAGCCGCGGCCGCAGGACGACGGACATCCACAGGCCGCCGGGGGGGCTCCACCAGAAGCGGCGCATCCGGCCGCGACCCGCCGTCTGGCGGTCGGCGATCACCACGGTGCCCTCCGCGGCGCCGGTTTCCGCCATCCTCCGGGCCAGGTCGTTGGTCGAGCCGGCCTCGGGTACCCAGTGGACGGTGTGGCCGAGGCGTCGGCCCAGCCGTTCGGCCTCCAGTAGCTCCGGGAAGAACCGGACCGCCGCGGCCCGGTCCAGGTCCTCCGGCGCCAGGCTGTAGCCGCGGCGCGGCCGCGCGTCCACGGGCATGCCGTCCTGCCTCAACGCCTCAACGTGCTTCCAGATGGCGGTGCGGCTGATCCCCAAGCGGGCGGCAAGGTCGGCGCCGGAAACGGACTGGCCGCGGGCGTGGAGCAGGGCGGCGAGAAGCCGCACCCGCGTGCGGCGGTCGGCGGCCGAGGCGGGATCGGCCGTGAAGGGGCCATCGGGGGATCCGCCGGTCTCGCCGGCGGCAACGGACTCCCTCCCCCGGGGTTGCGGGGGGTGGCCGCGGGGTCGCGCTTCACGGCCGGGTGGGATGGGACCGGCTCCTGTCATGGATTCGTTGCCTCCCATCCCACCATACCACGAATCACCCCCGCGTCGGCGCCGGGGGCGATGGGGCGCCCAGAGACCTCCGTCACGGCTTCCGGTTTCGCCTAGGGCGACCGGGTGGCCGGCCGAACGATGAGGAGGCCGTGCATGCCGCGCTCATAGTGCCCGGGCAAGTGACAGGCGAACTCAAAACGGCCACTGCGGTCGGCGTTGAAGATGAGCCGAACACGGGTGCCCGGTTGCAGGCCGGCCACCTCCAGATCGTACCCTTCCAGCTCCAGCTCGTGTTCCTCGCGACCCGCGTTGATCAGGGTCAGACGCACGCGGGCCCCCTCCGGTACCTCCACGACCCTGGGGGTGAAGGCGTACTCCGTCATGCGGATCTCGCTGGTCACCAGGGGGCGCTTCCCGCCGGCGGGCACGCCGGTGGCCAGCCGCGGCGCCTCCCGCTGCACAAGTCCGATGGCGGCGGCCAGCAACGCGATAGAGAGCATCAGGGCCCCCAGAGAACGTAGGGCGGGCCCATCACCGCCACGGGTGGACACGGTGGTGCCCCCTCGGCGCGGAATCGCGCGGTTGGACTCGATGGACTCTATGCGGCGTCTTCCACCGCCATGCTGGGGGGCACGGTCATCTTTGCACCGGGGATGAACCCTGGAATGGATCGACGGGATTGACCCCGGAGCCGACCCATGGTAGCATCACTCAAAGCAACCAACAACTGAATCCAGCGACGCGTCTGCTCTCTTATCAAGAGTGGCGGAGGGACTGGCCCAATGAAGCCCGGCAACCGCCGGCCGGCGTGACCGGCCGGTAAGGTGCCAACTCCTGCAGGGTCCGCGTCGGATCCTGAGAGATGAGAGGGCGCCGGAACTCTTTCGGCCCTTCCCTCTCGGGAGGGGTATTTGTTATCCGGGATCGTTCCCGGAGGCCGTGGGGGAGCGGGCGCGGGAGGGAGGGGGCGCGCGTGATTCCCTGTCGCGGCCGTCTGGACATCGGGCCGCTGGAACTGGAACTGGGCGGCCGGCTGCCACGGGTGGAGCTCGCCTTTGAATCCTGGGGGCGGCTGTCCCCGTCCCGCGACAACGTCGTCTTGATCTGCCACGCCCTGACCGGTGACGCCCACGTGGCGTCCCACGGCCCCGGCGACCGCCCGGGCTGGTGGGAGGCGGCCGTCGGGCCCGGAAAGCCCTTCGACACCGGACGCTGGTTCATCCTGTGCTCGAACGTGCTGGGCGGGTGCTACGGTTCCACGGGGCCCTCCAGCCCCGTGCAACCGGAAGACGCGGCTGGCGACCCGGCCGGCCGCACGGGGGAGGAGGGCCCCGCCCGCTACGGCTCGCGCTTCCCGATCATTACCGTTCGGGACATGGTAAGGGCCCAGGTTCGGCTCCTCGATGCCCTTGGCATCCGCCGGGTGGCGCTGGTGGTGGGCGGCTCCCTCGGCGGGATGCAGGCGCTGGAATGGGCGGTCAGCGAGCCCGAGCGGGTGGAGGCCGTGGCCGTGCTGGCGGCACCCCCCGCCGCTTCGCCCCACGCCATCGCCTGGAACGAGGCCCAGCGCCAGGCCATCTTCGCCGATCCCGCCTGGCGCGGCGGCGACTATCCCCCGGGTGACCCCCCCCCCCCCGCCCTGGCCATTCCCCGCATGATGGCCATGACCACCTACCGGGGCCGCGAGGAATTGCAAGCCCGCTTCGGTAGGGAGCCGGTGCCGCCGGGTCGCGACCCGGTGGCGGAACGGGCGGGCGCGTATGTCACCGCGGCCCGGGGACCGTGGGAACGGTTCCACTTCCAGGTGGAGAGCTATCTGCACTATCAAGGGGAAAAGCTGGTCCGGCGTTTCGACCCCGCCAGCTACGTGGTCTTGACGCGGGCCATGGACCTGCACGACATCGGGTCCGGCCGGGGCGGCCTGGATGCGGCCGCCCGGCGGGTGCGGGCCAGGGTCTACGTCTTGAGCATCACCTCGGACCTTCTCTACCCGGTGGAGGAGCAGCGGCTGCTGGTCGATGCCCTCCGGCGGGCGGGGAAGGAAGTGACGTGGCATGTGTGGCGGGCGCCGTGGGGCCACGACAGCTTTCTCGTGGACGCCGCCGGGGTGGCCGAGCGCGTGGTGAAATGGCTGGACGGCCGCGCTGCGAAGGGGCGCACGCCCCTGGTGCCCGCAGTCCGGGAGGGACAGCGGTGAAAGGACCGACCATCGCCTTGCTGGGGCTGGGCACGGTCGGCAGCGCCGTCGCCCGCCAGATCCTGCAACCCTCGCCGCAACTGGTGGCTCGCCTCGGAGGCCCGCCGCGCCTGAAATGGGCGCTGGTGCGGGATCCCGCCAAGCGGCGGCCGGTGACCGTCGACCCTTCGATCCTGACCACGGATCCGGAACGGGTGCTGGCCGACCCCGAGGTGGACGTGGTCATCGAGCTGATCGGCGGGGTGGAACCGGCCTATCACTACGTGCTGCGGGCCCTGGCCGCGGGCCGGCACGTCATCACCGCCAACAAGGCGCTCCTGGCAGAGGCGCTGGTCGAGCTGGCGGCCGTCGCCCGCCGTCACGGCGCGGAGCTGGCCTTTGAAGGCGCCGTGGCAGGTGGCGTGCCCATCATCCGGCCCCTGCTCAGGTGCCTGGCCGCCAATCGCGTCCGCCGCCTGCGGGCGGTGCTCAACGGAACCTGCAACTTCGTCCTCACCCTGAGCCAGCAGGGCGTTCCCCTGGAGGAGGCGGTGCGGGTCGCCCAGGAGGCCGGCTATGCCGAGGCCGATCCTTCCGACGACCTGTCGGGCCGCGATGCCGCCCGCAAGCTGGCCATCCTCGCCATGCTGATCAGCGGTCAGCCGGTGGACTGGCGCTCCATCCCCCGAACCGGCATCGACAGCTCGGAATTCCGGCACACGCTGGCTGCCGCCGGGGGAGGGGAGGGCAGCCCAGGGGGCGGCGCCCGTGCCGCGACCGGAGCGGCGGGAGAGGGCCCATCGGCTTCTCTGCCCACCCT
>QGUQ01000006.1 GCA_003242195.1 Bacillota bacterium
GGCGATGACGGCGCCTCGGAGGAACGCACCTTCGAGGCCACGGCACCCGACCTGGAGACGCTGCTGGTGCGGTGGGCCAACGAGATCCTCTACTGGGTCCAGGTCGACAGCTGGGTGCCCGCCCGCTCCGCTGTCGCCCTGCACGCTCTGCGTCCCGTGACGGGGGAAGACGTGCCCGACGTCCCGAAGGAAGGTGCCCCACGGGAGCGAGCCCCCCAGCGTTATGTCACGGAGGGTGCCCCGGCCGGGGACGTCCCGCAGAACGGTCCCGAGGACGACCCCAACGGCGGGTGGTACCTGGCAGCCACCTGCGCGGGCGTCCCCCTGGACGTCCGGGCCATGGGCTTTCGGGGCGAGATCAAGGCAGCGACCTATCATCAGGTGGCCGTGCGGCAGGTTGGGCCCGAGCCCGGTCGCTGGCAGGCTCGCATCATCCTCGACGTGTAGCTACGTAATGTTCGTCGCCCCACCCCGAGCAGGCGCTCGTGCGAGCAGTCATAGTAATTGTTCAGCCACCCGTGCAGGCGGGCGATCTGGTCCTGAACGTCCGGATGATCGTGCCCCCGATCCGCTCGTCCTCCAGACCGGTGAAGAACTCCCTTTCGTCCATTTCCAGCTCCCCTTTCATGTGGCGGATGGTCCTGTCGATGGTCACGAGCATCTGCCGGAGTCCTTCGATCTTGCTGACGAGCAACTGCCTGTGTGCCTCCAGCGCCTTGAGGACATCGAAGTCCGGCTTGTCGATGATGTCCCTGATTTCCCGGAGGCTGAAGCCCAGTTGCTTGAAGAAGATCTGTTGGAGGCGCAGAAGCGCGTTCCGGTCGTAGTACCGGTATCCGTTCTCCCCGTAGCGTGTCGGTTTCAGCAACCCGATTTCGTCATAGTGGTGCAAGGTACGAACGCTGACGCCGGCCATGTCCGCCAGTTGCTTGACCGTGTAGGGCAATGTCCCGCCCCCTCGACGCCGAGGATAAGGCATCACGCATACGTGAGGGTCAACAGTGAGTCGGTCCTCATGTTGGGAGCCGAGGAGAGGCGGCGTTGCGTTCGAAAAAAGGGGTAGGACAATCAAGCGGATCCCGAAGAGGCTCCCATGGCGGTGCCACCTGTGGAGATAGTTCCCGTTCGTATTCTGTATACGATAGTCGATTGGAGGAGCGTTAAATGAAAGGTCCCGATTGTTATTTCCCGTCAGAAAGGGACTATTGGCTAGGTCTTTTGGTCTGGGCACCACCGCTGCTTTTCCTATATGAGGCGATCACGGATGGCCCGCGGCCGGCCGTGGCAATCGCGCTAGGCATTTCCTTGCTGATCGCGTGGCTCTGGTTCGGCACCGGTTATCGCATCACCGCAGCCGAACTCCATGTCAAGGCTGGCCCGTTTCGATGGCGCGTTCCACTATCATCGATTCGCCGTGTGCGCCCCACGAATAGCCCGTTATCGGCACCGGCGTTATCGTTGCGTCGCCTGGAGATTGCTCTGGAACATGGCCAGTCGATTCTCGTATCTCCCACGAATAGAGAGAGCTTCATTGCTTTGCTACGTGATCGGTGTCCGCACGCCCGTTTCGACATCTAGGTGATTGCGTTAGACGGGCTCTTCCTCGCGGCAGGGCCGTGTAATCCGCCAGCGGCGACCGGCCTATAGTTTAGCCTGGATCTCCCGCGACTCCACCGACACCGGATCGAGGGGCAGCGGCCCAGGCGAAGGGGCAGGGGGATTGTAGTGCCTCTCCTACCTGACGTGCCTGGCGTTGTTGACCGATCATTCTAGCGAGGGATGGCTTCCAGTACGGCTTGGGGGCGAGGCGGTGCGCCGCATGGCAGCGAGCATCGGCCAGCGGGTCGGGCTTTTCGTGTAACTCGGGCTTATCGCGACGGTTGGACTGCACAAACTGGGCCACAAGGGGTTTGTCGAGGCACTTTGAGGGACAACCGATGTGGGGGTGACCCGATTGGACTGGCGGGAGATCCAACGATTCGTCGGCTTGACGGAAACAGACCTTCAACAGCTGGCCGAGCTTAGACCGCTGGCCCAGGACATTGCCCAGGAGGTTGCAGATCGGTTCTACGGGCAGATGAGCCGTTCCGCGGAGATGATGGCGGTCGTGAACCGCCACTCCAGCATCGAGCGGTTGAAGCGGACGTTCATGAACTACTTCGTGAGCCTGTTCGACGGAAGCATCGACGAGCAATATGTGCGCAGGCGCGAGGCCATCGGGCGGATCCACCAGGAGATCGGGGTGCCACCGGACTGGTACGCCGGCATGTATCAGAACATGGTCACCACCTTCCTGGAGGTCGTTCAACGGAAGCTCATGGCAGAAGCGAAAGCGGCAGCGGAGTCGGAATGCCGCCGGACCTTGGCAGGCATCCGGGAGGGGTTGCAACCGACCGCAAGGCGCTGGTGGAGCCGGATGCCGGGCCGAATTAACGTCCCTGAGACCATAGACCTCTCGAGCTACGAGGTCGTTTCTACAAAGCTTCGGCGGGTCACAGCGGCGTTCCAGCGCATCCTTGCCTTCGACCAGATGGTTACGCTGAAAGTCTATACCGAACAGTTGAAGACCAGCCTGGACCAAACCGACCAGTTGCTGAGGCAACGAGAGCATATGAGGGAGGCGGCCGATCGGGTTCTTGAGATCTCCTCGAGCCTCAGCCAGGGGATGCAGGAGGCGGCCGCCGCGGTCACCCAGGTGGCGAAGGCATCCGAAAGCCAAGCGCAGGTCGCAGCTGACGCCAGCACCGTGGCGGAGCGGGTGGCACAGCTCAGCCGCGAAGGGTTGGACCTCGCCTATAGCAGCGCAGAAGCCATCGCTTCCATCCTGGAGCAGGTCGCCGCCGTTGTGCAGCTGGCCCACGAGGCTGAGTCCAGCACCGAGAAGATCCGTGAGTTCACGAAGCAGATTGAGGAGATCGCCGAGCAGACCAACTTGCTGGCCTTGAACGCCGCCATCGAGGCGGCTCGGGCCGGCGAGCAGGGTCGCGGTTTCTCGGTGGTGGCCGACGAGGTGCGCAAGCTGGCCGATCAGACCCGCAACGCCACGAAGTCCGTCCAAGGGTTGGCAGCTACGCTCGGCCGGTCCAGCCGGGCCGTGGTGGAGACATCGACCCGCACCGAGCAAGAGATGAGGGAGGTAACCAGTAGAGCGGCAGGGACGGCCGAGTCGTTCCAGCGACTGGCAACGGCCGCGGCTGACCTCCGACGTCAGATGGACGAGATCAGCCGGATGGCCTCCGCCAACGCAGCTGCCACCGAGGAGCTCAACGCTGGCATCGAAGAAGTCGCGGCCCGGGCCGATGAGCTCTGGCGAACGGCCGAGGCCCTGCTGTCGCGTTCTTAGCTTTCTCCAAGACGGCTTTGGCATGAACCGCGCCACGGCTTTCAGGTACTGCCCACGTTGTCCCGGTTGCGGAGCTGGACGTTGAAGATCAGCGAGGTGCCGATACCGCCGGCGCCGATCACGCCCACCACGGTGGCGGCGCGGAATGGTTAGCCCTCCCGATCAAACATGTTCATTCCTGGCAGCGCCCGCGCCCGCGAGGAGGAGGCAAGCACAGACGACCAACAACATGGAGAGGGGCGCGACCCACCCGCCCGTCACGTCATAGAGCCAGCCGAAGACGGGCGGCCCAAGCCCCGCCAGCAGGTAGCCCAGGGACTGCGCCATCGCCGAGAGGCCGGCAGCCTCCATGGCGTCGCGGGTGCGGAGGGTGAAGAACATCATCGCCAGGGGCAGGGCGGATCCCGCCCCCACCCCCAGGGCGACCGAGGCGGGCCACGCCAGGGTGGATCCCGGTAACAGGTAGCCTCCGATCCCCGCGGCCATCAGGGCCGCGATCAGGAACACCAGCGGCTTCTGCTCCCCCATGCGCTCCGCCTGGATGGGTACGAAGAACATGGCGGGCAACTGGGCGAACTGAAAAACGGAGATCATCCAGCCCGCCGTTTCCGGCTCCACGCCCTCTTGTTGCAAGATCACCGGGGACCAGGTGAATCCGAAATAAAAGAGGAAGGTTTGCAACCCCATGAAGAACGTGACCTGCCAGGCCAGGGGCGATGTCCAGAGCGGCCTCCCGTGCCGGTCTGGCACCGCCGGCAGGGCCGACCCGCCCCGGTGACGGAGCTGGGGTGCCCAGGCGACGAGGGCCACCAGGGTCAGCAGCGCCCAGAATCGGAGCGAACCCCTCCAGCCCAGGCCCCATCTCTCGGCCAGGGGAATGCTGAGGCCGGCGGCAAGGGCGGCACCGAAGTTCATGGCGACGGTGTAGACGCCCGTCATGATGCCAAGCCGGTTCCCGAATCGCTCCTTCACCAGCGCCGGCATCAGCACGTTCGCCAGGGCGATGGCCGCGCCGATGAGGATCGTCCCCGCGAACAGCGGCAGCACGCCCCCCAGCGGGCGCACCACGTGCCCGGCGAGGAGCAAGAGGAGGGAGCAGAAGAGCACGCGCTCGATGCCCAGCGCTCGCGCCAGGCGGGCCGCCGGTGGCGATAGCAGGGCAAAGGCCAGGAGGGGCACGGTGGTGAGGGCGCCGGCAGCAGCATTGGAGAGATCCAGACTCCTCTGGATGACCGGCACCAGCGGCCCGACCGCCGTGATGGGAGCCCGCATGTTGGCGGCCAGGAGGACCACCCCGAGGGCGGACAGGATCAGGGTGGCGTCCCGCCGCACCGCGACCGCCACTTGCGGGGACTGGGCCTGCATGACGATCGCCTTCCCCTTCCTCTTCTCCCTGCACCAGCTCCTGCACCCACTTGGGGACGATACCGGCTGCCCGGTGGGCGATCCGGTAACGGAAGCCCTCACCGGGATCAGACCGGTCTGGCGGGTATGGCTCGATTAGGGATACCGTAGCACGGCATCGAGGCCACGGGGAGACAGGTGTCCCGCTATGTGGGATGGCCCGGCCATCCCCGTGCGGTCATCCTCTCCCCGGCCACCCTCTTGCACGCCCATTCAAGGGCAGGCCAGGAACCACGGCCGGTGCTGGCACCGGTTCGCCGTCCCTCCCCTTCGTGCCATGCGGCGGCTCGCTGTCCGGCGCGTCGGGCGGGGGTATACCCATGGGGTTCGGGAGAGCCCTGGGCTTCAAGGGCTGGCGATGATCGGCGTAACGGTCTGCCGGCTTTTAGACTTTTTGGGCCGTCCTGGAAGGAGAATCCTGGCAGCCGTCGAATACCTGCCACACCCACTAAACGTTCATTAAGCAAGACCGGCCAGGCTAGCGGGACCTGTTTCTGGTGCGGCGCCCTGTGTCAACGCGTGCAGGCCAGTTCCGATTTTCGACCGTGAGTGCGGAGCGCGGATGTCTGGGAGTTCCCGGCGGGGTCGAGGCTGAGGGATGCCCTCGGTGAACTCCGGGGTGTCTCGGGGGATGGGCACCCACCCGTTAGCATCTGATGCCGGGTTTGAAGTGGGCTTCAGAAGCGTGGCTGTCAAGGGGCGCTCGGAAGGGGGGTACGGTGCGGCGCCCTGGGGGGTGAGAATGGGGGAGTGCGGAAGCCGGTCCAGCCTTGTCGTTCGCCGGATCAGCGGCTCGACGCGAGTGTCCCGTGACCCCCGAGCAAGGGTCACGAGACGCGGATGAAGGTTTGGGCGCTGTGTGACGGCGCCCGCGAGGGGGGAACGTCTCATGACCGTGGGTGTGGCCTGCATGAATCGCAGGCGCTTCTGGATGGCGGCGGCCGCAGGTTACCTTGCGCTGGCGGTCGTACTGGCGACGCTAATCGCCACGGGAACCGTCTTCGCCGCCTTTCCCCTTTCGGGTATCGGTGGCTTCGTGGTTGCGGCCGATCGGATCGAGGGAACCGGCTTCAGCCTCACGCCAGCCCTGGACAACACCTCTGAGCAAGGAATCTGGCCGCAGGGAGCCGTGCAACTCGCCGAGGTCAAGATACGCGGTCTGAATCTTTCCAAGGAGCTAAGCATCGGTACGCTGCGCGCCATCGTCGAGATTTCGGCAGAAGGTACAGTGAACGGCACGGGTGTCACGATGAACATCTCCGGCATGAAGGCGGATCGGGCCGAATTCAGCGAGATGAAGATCGATGAAAACTACTCCACCAACGTGTTACAGAAGATCGGGCTGACGGCCGACTCCATGTTACTGACCAAGCCGGAGATGAACACCCACATGCTGGTCACAAGGTCCATCACGTTGCCCAACATGAAGCTCAAGATCAAGGTCTATAACGGGGATGACTACGTGGGCGGCGATTTCTGACGTTCCCGATCGGTCGCGTAGCAGGCAAGGAGGGGCGGGTCCATGGCGGCGGGACGCTCCGCCGCCATGGACCACCCCTTTTCTCACCGGCTCCTG
The DNA here is from genome assembly GCA_003242195.1 of Bacillota bacterium. Taxonomy (GTDB): domain Bacteria; phylum Bacillota; class Sulfobacillia; order Thermaerobacterales; family Thermaerobacteraceae; genus ZC4RG37. The sequence goes on from QGUQ01000006.1 coordinate 6,324, forward strand.
GAAAGGCCCGCAGGAGGGGGAATGTCATGGGGCGACGAATCGCCGCCGTCATCGAATGCGCCGTTTGCGGCGCTGTGCTCGGCGGGTGGCTGGGCATCGTCCTTCTCCGTCGCCCGCTGGCCGATCTCGACGTCAGCCTGTTGGCCGGGTGCCTGGGCGGCGGAGCCCTGCTGTTCTGGCTGAGGCAACGGTACCCGGGCTTCCGGCGCGAGGCGGGGCCCGCGATGGCCGGCTTGATTCCTGGCCTTCTCCTGGGCCGCCACCTGGATGAATTCCTCCCGGTCGTCGTCGCCTCCACCCTGGGGTTGCTGTGGGGCGTAGCCGCCTTCCTTCTCGTGCGGTGGCTGGCCCGGAGGCTGGAGCGGGCCGGATGGTACGCGGGCTACGGTGGCGAGCCGCTGGTGGTCCTCGTGGGCGGCATGGTCACCGCAGCCGCTGGCTACCTTCTGGCGTGGGCCATCGACGACGAGACCGGGGCCTGGGGGGAGGTGGCGTACTGGGGCCTCCCCGTGCTTCTCGGCACCGCCGGCAGCCTGCTGCCCGGTGTCGTTCTCAGCCGCAACCCCTTCCGGCCGGTCCTGGGGAGCCTGCTGGGCCTGGTCAGCGGTGCCCTTATCCTGTGGTTCGGCATTAGCGTGGCCCCCATGTTATTTCTGCCCGGCAGCGGCCTACTCTGGGCCGGCACGGTCATCGGCATCGCCATGCTGATCACAAGCCTCATCCCACTGATCTACCCGCAATCGACCGTCGTGACGGGGATCGTCATGATCGGGCTGGCCGTCCTGTCCTTTGTCGGTGCCACGGGTGGCCTGGTTCTCGGTGGCCTTCTCGGCATTCTCGCCGGGGCGCTGGTGGCCGCCTGGGAGGGCGGGACCACCGTGACGGCCCACCACCAGCCCGCATTGCCCGCAGGGGCGGTCCCGGGGTCATACGGTGCCACCGTCGAATGGCAAGGGGACGAAGGCGGCCTACCGCCATCCGTTGGCGCGTCAGGCGAGCAAAGGTCGGCCGGCGGGTGATCGCCGGAAAGCGGAAGGTCCCCGTCAACTTTCAAAGAGTCCGAGTCCCTTTCAGAGAGCAAGGCTACCCTGGCATCGGGTCCGCCTTGCCGGAACCGGAGGGCATCAGGGCCGTTCTCCACCGGTGAGCCGGTCAAGGGCTTCGGCCAGCGCGTCCAGGCTTCGCTCCGACGCATAGGCGAGGGCAATGCGCACAAAGGTACGGTCGTCAATCGAGAGGGCGCGGGCGGCCGGCTTCGTAGCGGTCGGCTTCGTCGCATCCGCTGTACGACGAGAGACGGAGTCGGGTTTCCTGCCCGCTTCGACGTCTGTCGCCGGCAACAGGTTCGCGTCCCCGAGGGCCCGCACGAAGGAGTCCTCGGGCCATGCCTTGTAGGAAGGCAGGTTGAAGTAGCCAAATGCCATCAGCACCGTGTCGTGCCACGGCTCGTCACCCGCCCGGCCGGTCAGGACTCGCTCCTTGCCGAGGATGAGGAGATCATCCCCTTTGCGCTCCCAACGTACCATGCGAAGGGCGTACTTGCTTCCGTTGAGGGTATAGACGACGGTGGGATACGTCGAGTTACGCGTCGCATCGGCGGTGGATTGCACGACGACCCATGCCGCTACCGTCAACGTGAGGAGCAGGCACGCCCTCTTGAGGACCGCCTCTCTCATCATCCCGCAAACACCTCCCAGTCTCGCCCCACCGGTAACGAAACCACGCCTGCCTACTGATCGGGCTACCAGCCACCAGTGGGCCTATTGGGTTTCGCGTGGTTTCGCCCGAAAGGACCCACGTCGCCGCACCCCCTGGCATGATGGCGCCGCCCCAGGGTGCTCCCCAAGGGCCGAACCCCACCCGCGCCCTTAAAATTTCCAGGTCCTGCTCGGAATATCGAACAGATTCTGACATCCATAAGGCCCGGCGGGCACTTGCCCTCTAACCCGGGACACCCGATGCCGCACCTCACGGGCCGGTGCCGGCGGAAACACCGTGTTCCTGCGCAAGGTGCCTAACGGCCCCATGGGAACACGCGAACCCGGCCGGAGGGTACACCACGACCCGTGACACCCGCCCAGTTCCCGCGTGCGCCGCCTCACATATATCTCCTCTAGGGTGCTCCTCTAGGGCTACGGGGTCAGCGCTCCGCGACGGGTGCCCGCCCGGCCCGGCCGTCCGCAGCCGCACCGGGCTGGTGCGGGCGTACCGGTGGCCCAAGCGGACGCGAAGGAGGGCTTCAGGATGAAGGATCTAATCCGGCGGGAAACCAGCGACGGCAAGGAACTGGTCCGGTTCATGCTGGAGGTGTTCCAGGGCGAGAAGTACCCGGTGAAGGACCGCCTGGAAGCGGCGCGGTGGCTGGCCGAGATCGCGTTCAGCCCGACGAAGCCGCGGCCCCATGCCCGAGGGCGAAAGCCCGGCGCCAAGAGAGGTCGACGGCACGCCCACCGCCGCAAGTCCAGCCGACGGCATTGCTGCGGCTGTAGAGCGCGAGTCCGCCTCGCTCGCCGAGTGGCGGGAACGGCCCGGCCACTGTGCGGCTCGCCGATCGTTATGCGGCGTGAGTTGTACCGGATGTACGCTTCGCGGTACACACGGTCCGCGTCGAGCCCGTCCGGCACACGGCACCCGGCCCGGACCTGCTGTCATTCGGCAGGGCGCTGGCACCGGTGAAGTCCCCGGGCGGATGCTAGTGGTGAAAACCGTGGGCTTTCGCCAAGACGACGTTGTCCCGGTAGGCGGCACACGGCGACACCATCGTCCGCCCTCACGCCCCTCGCGCGCGGCTTTGGAAAGTGTTCCGCCGCCAGCCCCCCATCCCGCCACCGGCCCTGGAGGTCCGCTGCATGGCGGCAGAGACCCCACAACAAAAGGGCGTACGGGGTTCTGCCCAGCGTACAGGAGGGCGAGCAGCTGCCCGCCCTCCTGGATTTGTCGGCTCCCGCAACCGCGGGTGGACCACCGGTGCCGGCGAGCGGCAGAAGGGCGTCAGCAGAGGCGGTGGAGGGGTGCGGCCCGGCGGGTGGCAGCTTGGATGCGGGCGGAAGTCAACCGCGGGGCCCGAGCCCGTTCGTTCCTGCTGCACGGGCCCTGGCAGATGTCCGAGGGGCTCTCTGCAGGAGGAGGGTGGAGACGGGTAGGTGGAGCTTGGCCGTGGCCTGCGCCCGCCGATGCTTCCTGCCCGACGGAGAGCAACGGGCGTTCCGCCGGGCGGAGCAGCTCCAGGAGGCCGGAAACGGAGTCATCCCTGCACAGTTCGGGATCTCAAACCCGACGCTGCCCTTGCGGGTCGCGTGCGGACGCCTGCTGGGGTTCCTCCAATACAACGCCTCTCCTGACGGTCGGAACGGGCCGCAGCAGGAAGAACAGGCCCACCAGTCCGAGCAACGGGAAGAGCACGTCGACCCACCAGACGGGCATCCGGTTCCTCCCCCTTCCCCCACAGGATGGTTTGTTCCCAGGAGTATGCCGGCAAGGCGCAAGGGTGACAGAAGCACCGCCGACCGCCGCCGCATAGAGTGACGACCGGGCGAGGGGCCACTCCACGTCGGCACCCTCTTGGTGCCTTCTGCGCCACCGGAGCCGCAACCCGGCCGGAGGCCCAGCACCAGAGGTTCTTCCCGGGAGGGATAGGGTTGTGGAAGGCTGGCTACTGGCGCTCACGGCATTTCTGGTAACTTCCACCCTCATCCTGTGGCGCCCCGGGGGGATACACGAAGCCATACCGGCTCTGACTGGGGCCTCCATCATGTACCTGGCCGGGCTGGTCGGCTGGCACGACGTCCACACCGTCGGCGGGATCGTGGCCAATGCGGCGTTGACCATCATCTCGACGGCGTTCATGGCGCTGGTCTTGGACGCCGTTGGCTTCTTCCGCTGGGTGGCGCTCCGCCTCGCCGAACGTGCCAATGGGTCGGGACACCGGCTGTTCCACCTCGTCCTGGCTTCGAGCATCTGCCTGACGTGGTTCTTGAACAACGACGGCAGCATCCTCATTGGTACGCCCATCATCGCGGCCCTGGTGAGCCGGATGCGGCTGTCGAGGAACGCCAGCTTCGCCTACCTGCTCGGCGGCTGCCTCATGGCCAGCGCTTCCAGCTCGCCCGTCGGGGTGAGCAACATGGCGAACCTGGAGGCGATGCAGATCGTCGGCGTCTCGCTGACGGAGCATTTCAGTTACGTGATCTTGCCCGCAGTGCTCGGCCTTGTCACGTGCTGGGGACTCCTCTACGCCACCTTCAGCCGCAACCTGCCCGAGCGCCTTTCCGACGAGGTAGGATCCTGGGACGGTGCCCAGTACCCACCACCTCCCGGTGGGGAAGCCCAGGAACCGGAGGCTTCGCCTCCGGGAACGAAGTTCATGTGGTTCGCGATCGGCGTGGTGGTCGTCGTGCGAGCAGGCGTCTTTCTGGCGTCCCTGGTAGGCCTTCCTGTACCCATCGTGCCGGCTTTGGGAGCCCTGACCTTGCTCGTGGCGGGATGGAAGCGGAAGATCCTGAACCCTTGGTCCATTGTCCCGCAGGCGCCATGGTTGCTCATCCTTTTTGCCTTTGGCATGGATTTGGTGGTCTTTGGACTTCGTAATGCGGGAATCACGGGGTATCTGGCATCCTGGTTTGCGCCGGTGTTGGGTACGGACCCCCTCGTGGCGAGCGTCTTGCCTGCGACACTGACGGCGACGATTTCTTGCCTGCTCAATAACCATCCCGGCATGATCATCGGCAGCATCACACTGGCGGAGATTGCTGATATCGGCCGGCAGGCACTCCTGGTCGCTTACACGGGCGTGATCCTGGCTGCTGACCTGGGCGCGTTGCTCACCCCCGTCGGCACGCTGGCGTCCCTGCTATGGCTCCACACCGTGCGGCAGAGGGGCTTCAACTACTACTGGGTCGACTACATCAAGGTCACGCTAAGCGTGATTCCTTTGAGCCTTCTGGTCGCGCTCCTGGGCCTTTATTTGATCGCCATCATCGTCATGTGAAGGCCACCCGGTACAAAAAGGCGCCAGGCCCGACCTGGCGCCGTCGTAGGAGGGTAGGTTGCTGTTGTCATGACGACCTCTTCCGCGGTTCGAAGGTCTTGCAGCAGGTGTCCGTGCAGTGTTGCGCGGGGGTCCCTCCGGTTTCGGAAACGATCTGCTCAAGTTGATGGACATCCACGGAATTGGGGTAACTGTTCCCCACCCAGTCGTGGGTGATGAGGATCTGCTCCGCGCCGCAGTGGTTTCCCTCCCGCCAGTAATTGCAGTCGCTGACCGTGCAGCGCACTCCACGAAGCATTGGACCGACCTCCCTAGTCTCTTCCTTAATCTCTAAGGTTGCCGGTCCGATGCACCGGTATGCGCCCGTGCCGCCGCGGAACCGCGCCATAGGCCGAAGGTCGGTGCTGCGAGGCCACCGCGGGAGAGGCTTTCGTATTGGTGGCAGGGGCGGGTGCCCCCGCCCGGCCGGGAGCCATCGTGCCGGCACGGCTACCCCTCCTCGGCCCCCTGAATTCCGGAAAGTTGCCACGAATATTTTGGTAGCTTGTACCAGACCCGGCCTGGAGCCGGTAGGGGAGGGGGATGCGTGATGCTGCGCAGGGTCAGCATCGTGGCGGTCCTACTGGTCGCCCTCACGTGCCTGGGATCGGTTGCCTCGGCTGATCCCCAGTCCATCCCGAACGGCCCTTGGATCCAGCCGGAGCAGGAGGTACGCAAGGACGCCCTGACCTCCAATGAGGAACTGGGCAAGAAGCTCCGGCAGATCGAAGCCCGATCGAAAGGCCGCCTAACAGTTGAGGTGGTCGGCCAGTCGGCTACGGGTTGGCCGATTTACCTGGCCAAGTTCGGCAAGCCTGCGCCTGGTAAGCTCGGGGTCCTAATCCAAACCCAAATTCATGGCGGCGAACCGTTAGGTACCGAGGCTGCGTTGCAACTGATCAAGGAACTGGCCCAAAGCGGCCATCCTCAGGTGAAAGAAATCCTGGATCGCCTCACGATTTGGATCATTCCGCGCCTGAACATGGATGGCGCCGCCTTCGAGCGGGACGGCAAGCTGGTGCAACGCCGCTGGAACACGCAGCGTTGGAATCCCTCGGAATGGGGGCTGCCGGCTGACACGCCTGCTCCTTGGTACTACCGGGCTGACCAAGATCCACCGGGCTTCGACATCAATCGAGATTTCCACCCTGACCTCAACTTCCGCTTGAGTCCGCAAAGTGCGCACCTCTTGCCAGGCACGTCAACGACGCCCGGCTTCTTCGTCACTCCGGAAGCCCGCACCTCCGCCGCTGTCTTCCAACGCTTGCGGCCCGATGTCTTCATCGACCTGCACCACCGCGGTACCAACACACAGTCCGCCGAAGACAACCAGATGACGACCCTTCAAGTCGTCGGAGAAGTTACGAAGGGCTTGCCGGAATATCCCCTTGATCCGGAGGTCCACAAGCGTTCTCTGCAGCTCAATGCCTACGTGTATGAAGTACTGACAAAGCGTGGCCAATCACCCTTTACCGGCATTACCCGGTACCCCGATGTGGAATTGCCCGGTACGGCATTGGGAAGTTATGCGCTAAACGGGGCAGCGATCATGCTATACGAGGTCCGGTCTGCTGGTCAGAAGTCGATGGGAATGCTCATCGAGCAGATGCTGGTCGGACTTCGCGCCACTCTCCTGGGGTTGGCGAATGGAGAAGTGTTCGCCACGGACCCGGCCCTCTACTACCAGATCCCGCCGGCGGGTCCCCGGATCGACAACCCCCGATCCTGAAGATAGCACTGCAGGTGACGGGTGGTCCTTTCTTCGAGGCCCCACGTCAATGGCGTGGGGCCTCGAGATCTTTGGCGCATCCCCAGGAACGGGTACTGTATGGTATAGCTCGTCGTAAAGAAGGGGGGATGGTCTTCACGTCTTTCCATTCTATGCTGGTGCAAAAGTCGTGTTCAGAACATCCCAAGAATTCTGCCACTATCTCTTGGAGCATTTGCTGTCATAGGGTTCATTGGTGCGATCATACTGGTAAAATCTAGACGAATCGAAACGGGTGGTCCCGCTCTGTTAATGAATGGAGTAGCTATTTTAGGTTCTCTTGGCGTCGCCCTGGCTACAATAGTCATGCATGAGCGCGTTCCCTGTCCCCCTTTGCGAAAGAGGGGCGGGATCCCGGAAAACTCCCCGGGGAACCCGGCCGCGGCGTCGCGGGCATTTTGGACTGCGGGGCGCCGGTGGTCTGCGAAGGCCACCGGCGCCCCCTCTCCGGCCTTGCGAGGGGTTCTAGTTGCAGTGCGGACTCATTTGCTGTTTCATGCCCGACGAAGAGCGTACGGAAGCAAGCAAGAAATGGTAACGGAAGTAGCCAAATGGCCCGAAAAACGTTGCGGGGAGCCGATTTTCGGCTCCCCGCTTCCTGTGGGCGCGGGAGGACTCGAACCTCCGACCTCTTGAATGTGAGTCAAGCGCTCTAACCGCTGAGCTACGCGCCCGCACATGCCCAGCTCGGCTTTCCCGAGCCGTGACTTCATTATAAATACGCCGGGGCGGCGCGTCAAATATCGCGCGCGGGCCGGCCTATCGGAAGATCGCCCCGGGCCGGGCGCGTCGAACCCGGCGCGCCGCCCGCGCGCGATGCGCAGTTGCCGAGCGCAAGGCAGACACACCCGCGCGGTCGATCCGCCGTGGTCCCGCAACCGCCGTGGTTCCCCGTGCACCGGAGGCTTCGTGGCGGCGGCGCAAGGTCTGCTACAATATGTCATTGGGGGTTAGGTTCTTTCCGGCGAGAGCCGGCCGGATGTCGTGCGGCACGGGTCGCGGCGAGCGGCGAACCCGCTCGTAGACGGTGTCCGCTGAATGTACGGTGCATCGCACCGCAGCGGGCGTTCCCGCTCGCGCGCGGTGCCGAGCGATGACCGGGGTGGACTCCCGTGCTCCGGCAACCGTCGGAAACGCTTGAGTTCCTTCACTGCCTACATCGCGCCGTCCCGGCACCCTCGTCGCCCGGAGCGCCGGGTACGCAGCCCGGCGGGACGCAACGCAGGGTGCCGTATTTTCTTTCAAGCGTCGCGCAACCATCACGACCCTCCTACTCCACCGCACTGAAGGAGACCCTTCCGGGCCGCGTCCATGGCTCCGGGGCGGTGGTTGCCCGTCCCGCCGTGGGCGCGCATGCCCCGGGCTAGGCCCGGAAAGCCACGCCAGTTGGAGGCAACCGGAGTCAACCGTTGGCAATCGCGTCACGGAACGGGACGCGGGGGCTGGCGTCCGTTGTGGGGGCAGCGGGCCGTCCGCGCCGGCGCGCGAAGCGCCGCGGCGGACGACGCAGCGCCGACAACGCGGCGGCCGGCAACGGTGCACCAACTCCCCGGGCATCGCATCACGACATCCCAACACCAAGCCTCAACGGCAGGAGGTGAAGCCCATGCGCTGGTCGCGCATTCGGCCGGTGCTGGCGCTGCTGGTGGTATTGGCCTTGTTGATGACCGGCTGTTCCAGCCAGCAGGAAGGGACGCCGGCTGACACCGGTTCGTCCGGGCAGGCACAGCAGCAGGTGTCCATCACCTTCTGGACGGCGCCGAATCCCACCCAGGAGAAGTTCTGGCGGGAGATGGCGGAGGCTTACATGAAGGAGCACCCCAACGTCAAGATCGAGGTGGCTCCGATTCCTGAGAGCCCGAGCTCCGAGGCCGGGATCCTCACCGCCCTCTCCAGCGGGACGAAGCTGACGGCGTCGGAGAACATCTTCGTCGGCTTCGGGGCCCAGCTCGCCAACAACGACGCCATCGTGCCCCTCGACACGCTGCCGGGGTTCGACGAGCTCGTCCAGCAGCGCAAGATGGAAGGGCTCATCGAGGGGTGGCGCTTCCCCGACGGCCACATCTACATCTTCCCGCTGTACAGTAACGCCATGCTCTACGGCTGGCGTATGGACATCCTGAAGGAGCTGGGCTACGACCAGCCGCCCCGCACCTACAGCGAGGTCTTTGAGCTGGCCGAAAAGCTGCGGGCCACCTACAAGGACAAGTTCCTGCTGGCGCGCAAGGTCCTGATCGAGCCGCAGAACTGGTGGGAGCGGTGGTTCGACACCTTCACCCTCTACTACGCCGCCAGCGACGGGAAGCCGTTCCTCGAGGGCAATCAGGTGGTGGCCGACGAGCAAGCCTTCACCGAGGTGCTCCGCTTCTACGCCGAGCTGGCCAAGCGCGGTGCCATCCTGACCCGTGACGTCACCGATCCCTTCGAGACGGGCGTGGCCGTCTGGGCGCCCATCGGGCCCTGGACCCTGCCGTACTGGCAGGAAAAGTATCCTGAGCTGAAGGTGGGCGAGCAGGTGGTCTTCACGCCGCCGCCGGGCGCGGGGGCGGGAGGCCCGGCGGGGGCCGGCAAAACCTTTGCCGCCGCCACGGGGGGGGGCTGCATCCCCCAGAGCGCGGGGGGCGGGAAAAAGCGCGCGGGGGATCTTCCC
>QGUQ01000249.1 GCA_003242195.1 Bacillota bacterium
CAACCCCGTGGTCGGAGCGGTACTGGTCCGGGAGGGCCGCGTGGTGGGGGAGGGCTACCACCGCCTGGCAGGTGGCCCCCACGCTGAGGTGGAGGCCCTGCGTCGCGCCGGCGAGAGGGCCCGCGGCGCCACGGTGTACGTCACGCTGGAACCCTGCTGCCACTTCGGGCGGACGCCGCCTTGCACGGAGGCCCTGATCCGGGCGGGCGTGCAGCGGGTGGTGGCGGCCATGGTTGACCCGGACCCGCGGGTGCGCGGCCGGGGCCTGGCCGCCCTGCGGGCGGCAGGGATCCGCGTCGAGGTGGGCCTCCTGGAAGAGCAGGCGCGCCGCCTCAATGAGGCGTACCTGGCCTGGCACCTTTTGGGCCGCCCCCTGGTCACGGTGAAGTACGCCATGACCCTGGACGGGCGCATCGCCACGCGCCTCGGCGACGCCCGCTGGATCACCGGCGATGTCGCCCGCCGGTTCGTCCACCGCTTGCGGGACCGAGCCGACGTGATCGCCGTCGGCATCGGTACGGTGCTGGCCGACGACCCGTGCCTGACCACCCGCCTGCCCCGCGGGGGACGAGACCCCATTCGTCTCGTCATCGATAGCCGCGCCCGGACGCCGCCAGAGGCGCGGGTCGTCCGGGCGGCGGCTGTCTCGGACGCCCCGACCTGGATTGCGGTCACCGCCGAGGCGCCTCCCCAGCGGGTGCGGACGCTGGAGGCGGCCGGAGCCGAGGTGCTGCGGTTGCCGGCGACGGCGGCGGGCCGCGTCGACCTGGCGGCGTTGCTGGCCGAGCTGGGCCGGCGGGGGGTCCGCCACGTGCTGGTGGAGGGTGGGGCGGCGATCCACGGCGCCTTGCTGGCAGAGGGGCTCGCGGACCGGGTGCTGGCCTTCATCGCGCCCAAGCTGGTGGGCGGCGCGGCGGCGCCAGGGCCGGTGGGCGGGGACGGGGTGGAGCGCATGGCGGAGGCCCTCCTCGTCCGCCGGCCACGGCTGCGCCGCCTGGGCGATGATTGGCTCATCGAGGGGTACTTGCGGGACCCCGCGGACCCCTCCCTGGACCCATCCCGGGCCCCCGCCCCGCTCGCGCCGTGAGCTCGGCCGGGCCGCCTGGCGTGACCGGGCGGCGGGGCGTCTCGCGGACATCGGGAGGAGGAGGGAGGACCTCTTGTTCACGGGGCTGATCGAAGCGCTAGGCCTGTGCCGACGGGTGGAGCCGGCGGAGGGCGGCTGCCGGCTGGTGGTCGCGGCTCCGGGCTTGGAGGGAATCCGGGTCGGCGACAGCGTGTCCGTCAACGGGGTGTGCCTGACGGTGGTGGCGGTGGAAGGCGAGGAACTGGCCTTCGACGTGGTGCCCGAGACCCTGCGCGTGACCACCCTGGGGAATATGCGCCCCGGAGACCCGGTCAACCTGGAGCGGGCCCTGCGTCTGGGCGACCGGCTGGGCGGGCACCTGGTCCAGGGCCACGTGGACGCGGTGGGCCGCATCACGGCCCGGGAACAGGACGGCAACGGGTTGCGACTGCGCATCGAGGCGGTGCCTTCCTTCATGGCGCTGGTGGCGCCCAAGGGGTCGGTGGCCGTGGACGGCGTCAGCCTGACGGTGGTGGACTGCGATGCGACCGGATTCACCGTCGCCATCATCCCCCATACCGCCCGGCAGACCACCCTGGGTTCCCGCCGCGCCGGCGATGCCGTCAATCTGGAGGCCGACCCCATCGCCCGGTACACCGCGCGACGGCTGCTTCCCCTCGTGCCAACCGGCGGCGAGGGAGGGGAGGGGGGCGACGCCGGGGGCGACGCCGGGCAGGGTGTGACCGGCCACCGCGCGGCCGGTGGGCGGGATGGGTGGTCCGCCGGGGTGGCCGATCCCGTCGACGCGGCCCTCACCGACCTCAGGGAGGGGCGGATGGTGGTGGTCGTGGACGACGAGGACCGCGAGGGTGAGGGTGACTTGGTGGTGGCCGCGGAGAAGGTGACGCCGGGTCACATCGCCTTCATGCTGCGGGAGGCCCGCGGCCTGATCTGCCTGGCCCTGACCGAGGAACGGTGCCGGCAACTGGATCTGCCCCTGATGATCGACCCGCCTGGTGATCCGATGGAGACGGCCTTCACCGTGTCCATCGACGCCCGGGAGGGGGTACGGACCGGCATCTCCGCCGCCGACCGCGCCCGCACCATCCGCGTGGCCGTGGACCCGGCCGCCGGGCCCGGGGACCTGGTCCGTCCGGGTCACGTCTTCCCGCTGCGGGCCCGGCGCGGAGGCGTCCTGGAGCGGCGCGGGCACACGGAGGCCGCCGTGGACCTGGCCCGCCTGGCTGGCCTTTACCCGGCCGCGGTCATCTGCGAGATTCTGCGGGACGACGGCACGGTGGCACGGATGCCGGAGCTGGTCCGCCTGGCGCGCCGCCATGGGCTGCGGCTGGTGCGGGTGGCCGACCTGGTCCGCTACCGGTTGCGCCACGAGCGCCTCGTGCGGCTGGTGGCCCGGGCCCAGTTGCCTACGGACTACGGGGACTTCGAGGTGCACGCCTACACCTTCGAGCCCACCGGGGAGACCCACCTGGCCCTGGTACGGGGCTCCTGGGAACCGGAGGAGCCGGTCCTGGCCCGTCTGCACAGCGAGTGCCTGACGGGTGACGCCCTGCATTCCCTGCGCTGTGACTGCGGCCACCAGCTGGACGCGGCCCTGGCTGCCATCGCGGCCGAAGGGCGGGGTGTCCTCCTATATTTGCGCCAGGAGGGCCGCGGCATCGGGCTGACGGCCAAGATCCGCGCCTATGAACTCCAGGACGGCGGGCTCGACACCGTGGAAGCCAACCATGCCTTGGGCTTTCCCGCTGATGCCCGGGACTACGGCGTTGCGGCTCAGATCCTGCGGGAACTGGGGGTCCGCCGGGTGCGCCTGCTGACCAACAACCCGGACAAGCCCGCCCAGTTGATGGAATGCGGGATCGAGGTAGCGGAGCGCGTGCCCTTGCGGGTGCCCCCGACCCCCCATAACGAGCGCTACCTGCACACCAAGCGGGTGAAGCTGGGGCACCTGCTCTGATTCCGGGAGGCGCAGCGCAGCCGCCGACCGCCGGGCGGGAGGACGGGGAGGTGGGATCCCATGACCGTCTTCGAGGGGGCGCTACTGGGCGAGGGGTTGCGCTTTGCTATCGTCGTGTCGCGTTTCAACCAGCCGGTGACGTCGGGATTGCTGGAAGGGGCTCTGGACACGCTGCGACGGCACGGCACCCGGGACCAAGACATCGACATCGCCTGGGTGCCCGGTGCCTTCGAGTTGCCGCTGGTGGCCGCCCGCATGGCCCGGTCCCGGCGGTATGATGCGGTCCTTTGCCTCGGTGCCGTCCTGCGCGGGGCCACCGCCCACTTCGACTTCGTGGCCGGCGCGGCTGCCCAGGGTATCGCCCGGGCGGCGCTGGACACGGGCGTGCCCGTGATCTTCGGTGTCATCACCTGTGAGACGCTGGAGCAGGCGGTCGAGCGGACGGGCGTGCGGCAGGGGAACCGGGGTGCCGAGGCGGCGCTGGCCGCCCTGGAGATGGCCAACCTAATGAGGGTCCTTCCCGGGGAATGGACGGGGGGGCGGGGCGGGACGGGCCGTGTAGGCGCCGGCACCGCGGGGGGCGGGTCCTAGGC
>QGUQ01000250.1 GCA_003242195.1 Bacillota bacterium
CGAGCATTCGCCGCCGTGCGTAGTCCTCCAGCGTCTCCCGCAACAACGCCCGCAACTTGGTCCCCTCCCCCTCCCGGATCCTCCCCCTCCAGATTTCCCGCCGCGGCTTTCAGAGCCAGGCGTAGGTTCTCCGAGCCAGTTATCGGTCAGACAAAAGCGGCTGCTCACCCGGCGTGCGCAGCCGCCTAGCGCCTCGCATGGCGGAGCCCATCGGGCCGGTCACGACCCCAGCGCGTGCAGGGCCGCGAGTGCCCTCACCTCCTCATGGCGACGTTGCGGCACGAGCTCGGTGAAGTCTACCACCCCGCTACAATCGGTCGTGATGTGCGTTTCTGAATACGGCTCTCACATCATATTTGCGGACAACATGGAATGAGAGTGCTGGAGGATAAGACAACATCGATGTAAGTTTCTGCACCTGCTTCTCATTATTAAATGCATCACAACCGTTGATAATATCCATGTGACATGACCGCATTTTTTATCTATCATCAGCGAATTGGAGCAGGGGGATGATTCATACATATCGTAGTCATCGTGTGTGGTCTGTATTGAGCAAAGCGAGTCGGTTCGAACCTTGTACGAGCTTTGCCAGAAGTAGGTACCAGAAGGAGGTGGGACCATGGGAAAGACCATTGCCGTCATCGGAGCCCTAGACACGAAAGGTGAAGAGTTACGGTTCGTCAAGGAAGAGATCGAAAGGCGTGGACACAAGGTCCTGCTGATCGATACGAGCGTCATCGATGAACCGCTGATTCCCCCCGATATCCCTTCAACGGAGGTGGCCGAAGCCGGAGGTAGTTCCCTGGCCGCGCTGCGGGAGCGCAGGGATCGCGGCGAGGCCATGAAGGTGATGGCCAAGGGTGCGGCGGTGGTCGTCACCCGGCTATACCAAGCCGGAAAGATCGACGGCATTCTGGGCATGGGTGGGTCCGCCGGCACGGCCGTGGGCACGGCGGCCATGCGTGCCCTGCCCGTGGGTTTCCCCAAGGTCATGGTTTCCACCGTGGCCGCCGGAGACACCAGGGGCTATGTAGGGACCAAGGACATCACCATGATCCCGTCGGTGGTCGACATCTCTGGCATCAACCGGATCAGTCGCCAGATCTTCACCCGGGCGGCCGGCGCCATCTGCGGGATGGTGGAGGTGGAGGTTCGGCCCGGAGCGGACAAGCCGATGATCGCCGCCTCGATGTTCGGGAACTCCACCAAGGCGGTGGAGCACGGCCGGGCCATCCTGGAGAAGGCGGGCTACGAGGTGCTGGTGTTCCACGCCACGGGCGTGGGCGGCTCCACCATGGAGAGCCTGGTAGCAGAAGGGTACTTCGACGGGATCTTCGACATCACCACCACCGAGTGGGCGGATGAGGTGTGCGGTGGCGTCATGAGTGCCGGGCCGAACCGGGGAGACGCCGCTGCCCGCAGAGGCATTCCGCAGGTCATCGCACCGGGTTGCGTGGACATGGTCAATTTCTGGGCGCCCTCGACGGTACCGGAGAAGTACCGCAACCGCCAGCTCTACGAGTGGAACCCCAACGTGACCCTGATGCGGACCAACGTGGAGGAGAACATCGAGATCGGCCGGCGCCTGGCCGAGAAGGCCAACGCCAGCACTGGGCCCGTGGCCTTCCTCCTGCCCCTCAGGGGCGTTTCCCTGCTGGACAGCCCGGGGAACCCCTTCTGGAATCCGGAGGCGGACCAGGCCTGCTTCCGGGCCATCAAGGAAAACGTCAAGCCGGGCATTCACGTGGAGGAGATCGACTGCAATCTAAACGATCCGGAGTTTGCCGAGCGGGCAGCCGCCCTGTTGCTCGAGATGCTTCAGAAAAAAGCCTGACGAGGAGGGAGACTCATGTCTCGGTGGAGCCGGAAGGAGATCCTGGAGAAGCTGCGCCAGCAGGTGGCGGAGGGCCGCCCCATCATCGGAGGCGGTGCGGGGACCGGCATCTCGGCCAAGTGTGAGGAGCTCGGAGGCATCGATCTG
Organism: Bacillota bacterium; assembly: GCA_003242195.1. Classification (GTDB taxonomy): domain Bacteria; phylum Bacillota; class Sulfobacillia; order Thermaerobacterales; family Thermaerobacteraceae; genus ZC4RG37. Next base: position 1,985 of record QGUQ01000250.1, read on the forward strand.
ATCATCATCTACAACTCCGGGCGGTATCGGATGGCTGGCCGGGGCTCGCTGGCGGGCCTGATGCCCTACGGTGATGCCAACGCCATCGTGGTGGAGATGGCCCGCGAGGTGCTGCCGGTGGTCAAGGACACCCCCGTGCTGGCGGGCGTCTGCGGTACCGATCCTTTCCGGAAAATGGATTACTTCCTGCGGGAGCTCAAGGACATGGGCTTTGCCGGTGTGCAGAACTTCCCCACCGTGGGCCTGATCGACGGGGTCTTCCGGCAGAACCTCGAGGAGACGGGGATGGGTTATGACCTGGAGGTGGAGATGATCCGCCTGGCCCACGAACTGGACATGCTGACCACGCCGTACTGCTTCAACGAGGAAGAGGCCCGGAAGATGGCCCGGGCGGGGGCGGACATCATTGTCGCCCACATGGGCCTGACCACCAAGGGCACCATCGGCGCCAAGACCGCCCTGACCCTGGAGCAGGCGGCCCAGCGCGTGCAAGCCATCTGCGACGCGGCCAAGGAGGTCAATCCGGACGTCCTGGTGATCTGCCACGGCGGTCCCATCGCGGAGCCGGAGGATGTGGAGTACATCCTGTCGCACACCAAGGGCGTGGTGGGCTTCTACGGCGCCTCCTCCATGGAGCGACTGCCAACGGAGCGGGCCATCGCCGAGCAGGTCCGGAAGTTCAAGGAGCTCAAGCTGAGCTAACGACGATCCAGGCAGCGAGGCCGGTCGACGTCCATCCCTATCCACCACCCGGTGGGCCTGTTCGCGGGTCGTCAAGCACGGCGAGGTTCGTGATCGCAACGGGAAGGCGCAGGAGTCCTGGGCAAGCCATGCTGGCTTGCCCAGGACTTTGTTGATCGGGCCACCGGCTAGTTTGAAGATCGGGCCGCCGCCGGACACAGCTATCGGGAGCCGGTTCCCCCTTGCCGACCTGGAGCCAGCATCCGGGCAGGAGCTCCCACTCGGCAAAGTCCTCATGAGGGATGAAGTCCGGAGGGCGCTGCAGCAACTTCTCGTAGAACTTGACACCTCGCTCGTAGTCCCTGACCCTGACTTGCACCGTCATCTCGAGCACTTCAAGCCGTTGCAAGGCACCCGCCTCCCCATGCCATCTGGTTGCCGCACCACCCCTCCTACCAGGGGGTGCCGTCCTTCCCCTTGGCCACAGAAATACCGCGCCGGCCAGCGGTGTCCCTTTCCTCCCGGTGCCCGTTCCCGGCCCGGCGCGGCAGGTCATACCCACCCGGTTTCCTTTATTGCACGATATAGACCGTGGTACGGCTGACGTCGCTAGGCAGCCCGGAGGTGACGGTGGTGCGGGACGCCCCCTTGCCGGAACCGATGGAGCAGTACCTGGAGTCCAAGCGCGTTGAGCGAGGGCTGAGCCAGTCGACGCTGGCCGAGTACCGTCGGGACCTGGTGGACTTTTGCCGCTGGCTAGCCGACCGGCGGGGTGCCTCGCTGGACCGCCTGGGTGGCCAGGACCTGGCGGCCGTCGACCGGGACCTGGCCCGCCAGTGGCTGGCCCACCTGGATGAACGGCAGCTGGCTCCGGCGACCCGCGCACGCCGCCTGTCGTCCGTCGGCGGGTGCTTCAGGTGGCTGGCGGCCGAGGGACTGATCCCGCAGGATCCTTTCGCCAGCCTGGAGC
>QGUQ01000251.1 GCA_003242195.1 Bacillota bacterium
CGCCGGGGACGCGCGGTCGCCACCGGGCCACGTCCGGCGGCAGGGCACCGGCATCGCCCCGGCCGGGCTGGTCCGCCGCTCCTGCCGCCCGGTTGTCTCGCTCGTCCATCACCCGATCCCTCGCAGGTTGCCGGCCTTACCTGCAGCTTCCGGGGTCTGCCTGCAGGCCCGGAGCTCTTCCGCTACTCTTTTCTCAGTTGCGCTTGCCTATCAGTTGCGGCCTTATCAGTTACGAGCCGGGGAACGCCCAGCGGCCCGCGACGCAGGAAACCAGGCCCGGGCTCCGAACCTTCCTGGGGAGGTCGAGGGCATGTTCAACAAGGTCCTGATCGCGAACCGGGGCGAAATCGCGGTGCGGGTCATCCGCGCCTGTCGCGAGCTAGGAATCCGCACCGTTGCCGTCTTTTCGGAAGCCGACGAGGATTCCCTGCACGTAGCGCTGGCCGACGAGGCATACTGCATCGGCCCCGCTCCCGCCACCCGCAGCTACCTGCACATCCCCAGCCTGATCGAAGCAGCCAGCAAGGCCGGCGTGGACGCGGTCCACCCCGGGTACGGCTTCCTGGCGGAGAATGCCCACTTCGCCGCGGTGTGCAAGACCTGGGGCATCGAGTTCATCGGCCCGTCACCGGAGGCCATCGAGACCATGGGACTCAAGTCCCGGGCCCGGGAGACGATGATGCGGGCCGGCGTGCCCGTGGTTCCCGGCAGCGACGGCACCGTGAACTCGGACGAGGAAGCCATGGAGATCGCCGAGGAGATCGGCTACCCGGTGCTGATCAAGGCCGCCGCCGGCGGGGGCGGCCGCGGTATCCGCGTGGCTCGCAACCGCGACGAGATGATCGAAGCCCTGGCGTCGGCGCGCCGGGAGGCGGAGGCTACCTTCGGCAACGGCGCCGTCTACGTGGAGAAGTTCCTGGAGGAACCGCGCCATGTGGAGATCCAGGTGATGGCCGACAAGCACGGTCACATCGTCCACCTGGGCGAGCGCGAGTGCTCCGTCCAGCGGCGGCGGCAGAAGCTCATCGAAGAGGCCCCGTCCCCTGCCGTCGACGCCGACCTCCGGGCGCGGATGGCGGAGGCCGCCCTCCGCGCCGCCGCCGCCGTGGACTACGTGGGTGCGGGTACGGTGGAATTCCTCGTGGACCGGTACGGCAACTTCTACTTCATCGAGATGAACACGCGCATCCAGGTAGAGCATCCGGTGACCGAGGCCGTCACGGGCATCGACCTGGTGAAGGAACAGATCCGCATCGCCGCTGGCGAGCCCCTCTCCTTCCGGCAGGACGACGTCAGGTTCAACGGCTGGGCCATCGAGTGCCGCATCAACGCGGAGGACCCGGGCAACCGGTTCCTCCCCTCGCCGGGCACCATCACCGCCTGGGAGGAGCCGGGCGGGCCCGGCATCCGCGTGGACAGCGGCGTGCGCGCCGGCTCGGTCGTGCAGCCCTACTACGACTCCCTGGTCGCCAAGGTCATCGCCTGGGGCAGGGATCGGGAGGAGGCCATCGCCCGCATGGAGCGGGCCCTGGCGGAGTTCCGCATCGAGGGCATCAAGACCACGGTGCCGTTGTACCGGGAGATCCTCGCCCGGGAGGACTTCCGCCAGGGAGCCGTCCACACCCGCTGGCTCGAGGAGGAGGTCCTGACCGGCTCCTGATGAGCCTGCGTGATGGCGCCCGGCCGGTGGCAGGTCTCGCCTCCTGGCGGGACGGGCCTTTCGAACACGGAAGCCCGCGGTCCCGGCAAGGGCCGCGGGCTCTGCATCTTTGAACCCATCCACATCCGAAGCGAATCCACGCCCGTGGGACGGCGCTGCGTGCCGCGTCGTCGCGTCGCGCCGCCCATCGGCGGCTGCCGCTCAGCGCTTAGAGAACTGAGGCGCCTTGCGAGCCTTCTTGAGGCCGTACTTGCGGCGCTCCTTGACGCGCGGGTCACGGGTCAGCAGGCCGGCCTGCTTGAGCGGTTTCCGGTACGACTCGTCCACCCGGACCAGCGCCCGGGCGATGCCATGGCGGATGGCCCCGGCCTGCCCGGAAATGCCGCCGCCCCCCACCCGTACCAACACGTCGAACTTGCCCAGGGTGCCGGTGACCTTCAGCGGTTGCTCCACCTGGGCGCGATGCGAGATCAGGGGGAAGTACTCTTCGAAGGGCCGGCCGTTGATCACCACGCGGCCCTCACCGGGAATCAGGCGGACCCGCGCGACGGCCTCCTTGCGTCGGCCCGTCCCCCAATACACGACCTGCGACGTCTGCGCTGCCATCGGGTTCCACCTCACTCGTCGTTACCCGATCCCCAGTCGATCGCCAAGGGCTTCGGTTGCTGCGCCGCATGAGGGTGCTCGGGACCGCGATACACGTGAAGCTTCTTGAACTGCCGCCGGCCCAGGCGGGTGCGCGGCAGCATGCGGCGCACGGCTAGCTCGATCATCCGCTCGGGACGGGTCTGCAACAGGTGTTCCGCCGTGATGGACCGGAGGCCGCCGGGATAACCGGTGTGCCAGTAATAGACCTTCTTCTTGAGCTTGCTGCCCGTCAGCCGCACCTTCTCCGCGTTGATGACGATGACGTGGTCGCCCGTGTCCACGTGGGGCGTGTAGATGGGCTTGTGTTTGCCGCGCAGGATCTTGGCGATCTGGCTGGCAAGGCGCCCGAGGGGCACGCCCGTCGCGTCGACGACGTACCACTCCTGCTGCACGTCCTGCGGGCGAGCCATGAAGGTGGTTCGCATCCCTGGTTCCTCCCGTTGGGTACGATAGCCGAAACGGGCGGGTCCCGTCCGGCGGCCCGCCACCTGCCGCCCGGCCCGCCGCCCGCGGGACGCTTCGCGGCGGCGCGGTCCGGAATCCGGTCCCGCCGGGTCGGCCCGCCGGGGTGGTCCTGGCGCGAGCGCCGTGGCGAAAAACGGTCAGAAAACAGGCATAGCCCGGGACGGGCTACGTCGTTCCCCGAGCGATCCCCATCCGCCCCAGCGGCCCGCCGGCTGTCAGGGCGCCGTCCGGCGTGGCGGGCCCCGTTCCCCAGTAGCCGGGCCGGATCGGCATCCCGTAGCCGGTTCCTCGGAAAACAGCATCCGTTATTTTAGTCGGCACCTTCCACGGTGTCAAGCCAAGCCGGCAAGGGCGGGTTCAGCTCACCGTAATCCACCCGCCAGAGCACGAGGCCGTGGGCGGGCGCCGTCGGCCCGGCCAAGCGGCGGTCGCCGGTGGCGAGCAGCTCGTCGACCCGGTCCGGCTGCCAGCGACCCCGGCCGATCTCCACCAACGTGCCCACGATGCCCCGGGCCATGTGCATGAGGAAGCCGTCGGCCTCCAGCACCACGCGCAGCAGGGGGCCCCGTTCCTCCAGCCGGCAGCGGAACAGCGTGCGGCGGGTGCGGCGTACGGGCGACCCCGATGCCTTGAAGGCGGCGAAGTCGTGCTCCCCTTCGAAGCGCCGGGCGGCCTCCCGCATGGCCGTCACGTCCAGGGGCAGCCGCACGTGCCACTGCCAGCGGCGGTGCAGGGGATCCGGGACCTCCGCCCGCCACAGGTGATAGACATAGGGCTTTCGGCGGGGCGGGCAAGGAGGGGGGGATGGTGGCGGGGACCCGCCGGGGCCCACAGGCCCACCCGCGCGCCGCGGGGGAG
>QGUQ01000252.1 GCA_003242195.1 Bacillota bacterium
TAAGAAGACCGCCCCCACCGTGTTCAACACAGAGTAGCGCTGGGGCACGGTAAAGTGTGTAAAAGAGACCGCCCGGGGGGCGGCCCCCCGGCCCCGGCCCGAGACTCCGACGACCCGTGAGAGGAGACCGGCGCCGCATGGAAGCCCTGGTCTACCGCCTCTCCCTGCCCCGTGTGGTGCTGACGAAACTGCTCGGCTCCCGCTGGCCCTGGCTGATCTACGGCCCGCCGGGGCCGCTGGTGTACACCCACGTGCCCGACCCGGAGCTGCGGGGCGAGGACTGGGCCGTGGTGCGGACCCACCTGGCCGGCGTGTGCGGCTCCGACCTGGGCGTCATCACCGCCCACTCCAGCCCCTCCGCCTCCCCCTTCAGTTCCTTCCCGGCGGTGCTGGGCCACGAGATCTACGGGGTCGTGGAGCGGGCGGGTTCCCAGGTGCCCCTGCCGGCGGGCACGCGGGTGGTGGTGGACCCATCCATCAGTTGCACCATGCGGGGCCTCCCGCCCTGCCCCGCCTGCCAGGAGGGCTTCCCCTACCTCTGCCGGCAGTGTACCGAGGGCCACCTGTCCGCCGGGTTCCTGGTGGGCTTCTGCCGCGACCTGCCCGGGGGCTGGGGGGAGCGCACGCCTGCCCACGCCTCCCAGCTCCACCCCGTCCCCGACGCCGTCTCCGACGAGCGGGCGGTGCTGGTGGAGCCGCTGGCGGTAGCCTTCCACGGCGTGCTGCGGCGCACCCCGCCCGCCGGCTCCCGGGTCCTGGTCATCGGCGCGGGCACCATCGGGCTGTGCACGGTGGCCGCCCTTCGCCTCCTGGGCGTCGATGCCCGCGTCACCGTGGCCGCCCGGCACGGCATGCAGGCCCACCTGGCCCGCGCCCTGGGGGCCGACGAGGTGGTGGCGCCGGCGGAGATCGGCGCCGCCGCCCGGGCCGCCGGTGCCCGGGCCTTCCGGCCCCTCATCGGCCGGGAGGTCTACCGCGGCGGCTTCGACCTGGTGTACGACTGCGTGGGCACGCGCCGCTCCCTGGACGACGCCCTGCGCGTCACCCGGGAAGGCGGCACCGTGCTCCTCCTGGGAGCCGCCGGCGAGATCTCCCGGCTGGACTGGACCTTCGTCTGGATGCGGGAGCTGGAGATCGTGGGCTCGGTGGGCTACGGCCTGGAGCGTATCGGCGAGCGCCGCGTCCACACCTTCGACCTGGTCCTGGAGGCCCTGGCCGAGCACCCCGAGCTGCCCGTGGAGCGCATGATCACCCACCGCTTCCCCCTGCGCCTCTACCGGGAGGCCCTGCGGGCCGCCCTGGACCGCCGTTCCTCGGGCGCGGTCAAGATCGTGTTCACCCCGGGCGAGGGATGACATCCGCGTTACGAGGGAGGGAGGGCCGAACATCTTGTCGAACTGGGAAAACATGGACAAGGAGGGGAGGGGGATGACGGTATCTTTGACACCGCCCTTGTCCGTCTCGTCGATCGAAGGTCACCCTGGACCGTTGATGTGGGTGCACTCGTGCTCATCATAGGATTCACGTGCGTAGTCTGGAGTTGGAGCCGAGCTGCTAATAACCTTATCCGATTGTTGGGCAGAGAGGATCGGCTCGTAGAACTCACTGCGAAAGCTCAGGCCCTTGAGGACGACCGCAGACAGAGTAAAGTTACGGCCCTTCAGCTTCAAGCGGTTATCCGCCAGATTCGCCCGTTCTTGTCAGAATATCGCAGAATCAGGGAAAGTGGAAGCGATAACCCCATAGAAGTAGGTAAAAACCTTGACGGCCTTTTGTCCCGTCTTGTTGAGCGTCTGCCCCTGGACATCAAGTTGTTGTCTGGGGAGGCCCATCGCAGCGGTCTGTGGGTCGTTGACTGGCACAGTCGTAAGCTTATCCTCGCCTGGGCCAGCACCGGTTTCCCGGCGGATTACCGCTACAGCCGCACTCTGGACATCGACCATTCGATTGCCGGGCGGGCCGTACGCAAGGGAACCACGGAGATTGTGGATGATGTAACCAAGGATCCTGATTACTCACCACCACGTTATGCGCACGACTACCGGGCACTGATTTGCATCCCAATTGCATATCGTGATGATATCGGTGCCGTCCTCACCACGGACGGGAAACACCCTTTTAGTGAGTCACAGATCGACATCTGTCATGCATACGCAGGAGTCATGGAACTCGTTTTTGGCGAATACATGGACACGATCCCCACACCGATTGGGAAAGGGGGAAGCAGCACGTGAAGGAACCCACGTGGGCGCGGCGACAGATTGAAGTGGCCTACCGGCTCGGCAAGATTTCCTCCGAAACGTATCAGCGCCTGGTCCATGAGTGGGAAACCAGGGAGGAGCAGCGCCGGCAGGCGGTGCGTGCCCGGCTGGCACTCGCCGTGGCACACCTGGGCAGGCAGGCAGCCCATTCCCGGAGCGCAGGATTGGGAAACTAGAGTCCCTCCAGGGCCGTCGCCCCGAGATAGCGTCCCAGCCGCTCCACCTCCGCCACCACCGCTCGCCCGATGGACCGGCGCCAGCGCTCGTAGGCGGGCTCGATGGCGAGGCGCTGCAGCACCAGGGTGCGGGTCGCCTGCCGGAACTCCAGATCGATGCGCCCCACCAGGCGGTTCCGGTACAGCACCGGCATGGTGTACGGCCCGTAACGCCGCTTCGCCGCCGGGATGTAGATCTCCCACGTGTAGTCGAAGCCGAACAGGTCCCGCAGCCGGGTGCGGCGCCACAGCAGGTTGTCCAGGGGCGGGAGGAACCGGGCGGCGCGGCACTCGGGCAGGTCGCCGGCGGACTCCAGGAGCTCGCGATCTTCCGCCGGCGCGTAGTAGACCCGTCGGACGCCCTCGATCTCCACCCGCACCCACTGACCGGCCGCCACCCTGCGCTCCGCCTCCTCGCGCCGGCGTGACGCGGGCCAGCGCTGCCACCCGAAGCACGGGTCGCCGGGTTCGAACAGGCCCATGGCCCGAACATAATGCCGCAACCTCTCCTCCGCGGCTTCCCCGGCGTCCAGCTCCCGGGCCAGCACCTCCTCCGGCAGCACCCGCTCCGGCAGGTCGTAGGAACGCTCGTTGCCCCGCCGGGAGCGGACGACCAGGCGGCCCTCCTCCCACAGGTGCTGCAGGGCCTGGTTGACGGCCCGCGTGGCCGCCACGTCCCGGTCCCAGTAGCCGATGACCCGCTCCCCCGATTCGATGCGCCGCGGGGAAACGGGTCCCCCGGCGGCCACCATCTCCATGATCCGCTCCATCCACTCCCGGACGGCGGGATCGAGTTCCTCGCCGGCCAGGCACCGGAAGGCCGGCCGGAAGGCGGGATACCAGGCCGCCGGCAGCACGCAGCGGGCGTGGCACCAGGCTTCGAACACCTCGCCCCGCTCGTACAGCTCTTCCAGCCACGCGGGCCGGTAACCCCGCAGCCGGTTGAAGAAGACGAGATGGTGATTGCGCTCGACCACGTTGACGGGGTCCAGTTGCACCGCAGCCAGCCGCTCCAGTACGGCGCGCACGCCCGGCGGGGGCCCCTGCTGGCGGCGCCCCCGCCGCAGCCGGCCGTCCCGCGTCGCGCCGCCGGCGGCGGGTTCTTCCCGCCGTCCTGCTTCCGGTACCGTACCG
>QGUQ01000253.1 GCA_003242195.1 Bacillota bacterium
GCCATGGGGATGTAGGCCCACTGCTGGCCGCATCCATCAAAGACGGGCGGTTGGGATGAAAAAGATTAGGTAGGGGAAACGGCTTCACGTCCGCTGTGACGCATGGCCTCGGGCCCGCGATCCGGCGGTGGGGCGATGGGTCGCTCAGCGGGCCATCGCCCCACCGCCTGCCGCCCGGCCTCGGGCCCGACGGTGTTGCGCTCGGGCTTAACTGGGGCCGGCGGCCACCCGCTCGTAGCCGGTACCCTCCAGCCGCGCCGGCCGTTCCTTTCCTTCGTGCCCCAATGGAATCATGGGCGTCCCCCATTACCCTGTTTCTTGCGTACGCAGGGATGCCCAAGATCCTGGACGTCCTTGGATTTATCCAAGGGGAGGCGGTTCCTTACTTCACTGCGATGGGAGGACGGCACCGTCGAAGAGTTAGAGGAAATCGAGTGGGGACCGCTGGAAGATGATGTCGTGGAATAGATGGTCCCTTAGGAGGAGCGAGCGTGCACGCGGTCGTATCCCTTCTGGACCAGTCACACTACGAGAAAGTGGAGGCTCTCTGGAGTGAACTCGCCTCCCGCTTCGGGCTCAGAGGCATCTACCGGACACCGTATCCCCACTTCTCGTGCCACGTGGCCGCCGGCACGGTCGATTACTACCACCCGGAGAGCTGGGTACCCCACATCACCCTGGCCGAGCACGACCTGGACGCAGCCACGGCGGGCCGCGCGGTAGAGTTCCTGTTGAATCGGGACCTGTACTGGGAGGTGATCATCGATAACGTGGCACTCATCGACGACACGGGTACCCGGCAAGAACTGCGGTTACGTTTTGACCTCCGGGGCTAGGTCCTGGCGCTCGCCGCCCTGACCAGTCCCCCAGGCGGGGGAACTCATCGGTCATCACGCTCGCACCGCTCCGCCCGTCGCAGGCCGGGCCAACGCCTCCCTACTCCCAGGGCAGCACCCAGAGGGCGGACGAACGCGCCGGCCTGAACCCGGTCCAGGCTAGGCCTCGTCAACTTGCCTCCTCGTGGTCCCGGCTCAGAGCGTACAAGTAGAGGACATAATCCGTCTGCACGCCGGGATGGCCGAGCTGGCGCAGCATGGCCGTGATGTTGCCACGGTGGTAGGTGCCGTGGTTGACGACGTGCTGGACCAGGTCGCTGAGGCGGGTATGGAGCCGGCCGTAGTGGGGATGTTCGATCACCAGCTCCCGGTCCGGATCTTCCTGGCTGCGGAGGAACGCCTCGTAGCGCCCGGCCAGCGCGGCGAAGAGCTCCTCCATCTCGGCGACGCTCTTGCCGTCGATCTCGGCCACGAGCCGCGGAATGGAGGCCCGGGTCTCGTGGAAGGACTGGCCGGTCATGGCCTGCAACCAGAGGGTGTCCACAACGTACATGTGCACCAGCGTGTGGGCAATCGACGGAAAGACGCTAGGGACTTCCTTGTACGTCACCTCCGGCGGCAAGGATTTCAGGTGGGCGAACACCCTCCGGTTCGCCCACACATGGTACCCCAACATGTGTAGAACGCGATGGTGCACTAAGAATCCCGCCTTCCGGGTGCTCTTCGCTCGGGCGCTAGGGAGTCGCTTCCGGCGTGTTCGCCCGCCGCCGGTTGCGCCCTCCCGGTGCGTGCCCTCCGGGTTCCGCCCTCCGGGTTCCCGCCCTCCGCCTCGCCCGCCGCCGTTCCGGCCCCTCAGGGGTTCTCCCTAACAACCGCGGTTGAGCGGCGGCGTCGTTAGCCCCCTTTCCCCGCGGTGCTCGCCAGTTCCTCTCGCAGCTGCCGGGCGGCGGCGACCATGTTGCGCAGGGAAGGCTCGACCTCCTCATACCGCCGCGTCTTGAGGCCGCAGTCGGGGTTGACCCAGAGCTGGCCCGGGTCCAGGACCGCCACCGCCTTGCGGAGCAGGCCTTTGATCTCGGCTACCGGCGGCACCCGCGGCGAGTGGATGTCGTAGACGCCGGGGCCGATGTCGCCGGGGTAGTGAAAGTCAACGAAGGCATCCAGGAGCTCCATCCCCGACCGCGAGGCCTCGATGAGGATCACGTCGGCGTCCAGGGCGGCGATGGCCTCGATGATGTCGTTGAACTCCGAGTAGCACATGTGGGTCTGGATCTGGGTCTCGTCCCGGACTCCGCCGGTAGCCAGGCGGAAGCATTCCGTGGCCCACTCCAGGTAGGCCGCCCGGTCCGCCCGCCGCAGGGGCATGGCCTCGCGGAAGGCCGGTTCGTCGATCTGGATCACCCGAATGCCGGCCTCCTCCAGGTCCCGCACCTCGTCGCGGATGGCCAGGGCGATCTGGCGGCAGGTCACCTCCCGGGGCTGGTCGTCGCGGACGAAGGACCACTGCAGGATGGTCACGGGCCCCGTCAGCATGCCCTTGACGGGCCGGTTCGTCAGGGCTTGGGCGTAGGTGATCCAGCCGACCGTCATGGGACCGGGGCGACGCACGTCGCCGTAGAGGATTGGCGGCTTGACGCAACGGCTGCCGTAGCTCTGGACCCAGCCGTGCTCGGTGAAGACGAAGCCGTCCAGCTGCTCGGCGAAGTACTCCACCATGTCGTTGCGCTCGGGCTCGCCGTGGACCAGGACGTCCAGCCCCAGCCGTTCCTGCAGCCGGACCACCCGCTCGATCTCCGCCCGGCTGCCGGCCTCGTATTCCGCCTGGGAGACCTCGCCGCGGCGCCAGCGGGCCCGCAGCCGCCGGATCTCGGGGGTCTGGGGGAAGGAGCCGATGGTGGTGGTGGGAAGGGGCGGCAGGCCCAGGCGCTCCCGCTGCAGGCGCCGCCGGTCGGTGGCAGGGGTGGCGCGCCGGGCGTCTTCCGGCCGGAGGCGCGCCAGGCGCTCCTGCACCTCGGGCAGCGTGCGCCGGGGCGAGCGGCGCCGAGCTTCCACCTGCCGGCGGCTCTCCGCCAGCGCCTCCCGGACCGCCTCCCGCCCCTCGTTCAGGGCCCGGGTGAGGATGGCCACCTCCTGCAGCTTCTGCCTGGCGAAGGCCAGCCAGCCCTTGATCTCGGGATCCAGGTTGGTCTCCAGCTCCAGGTCGATGGGCACGTGCAGCAGCGAGCAGGAGGGCGCCACGAAGATGCGCTGGGGGCCCAGGGCGTCGCGGGCCCTCTCCAGCAGCGCCAGCGCCGCCTCCAGGTCGGTGCGCCACACGTTGCGCCCGTCGACCACGCCCAGGGACAGCGACAGGGACGCGGGCACGCCGGCCGCCAGCACCTGCTCCAGCTGCCCGGGGTCGCGCACCAGGTCCAGGTGCAGGGCCTGCACGGGCAGGCTCAGGGCCAGCTCCAGGTTGTCCCGCAGCCCCTCGAAGTAGGTGGCCAGGAACAGCTTCAGGCCGGGGGCGGCGCCGGCCAGAACCTCATAGGCCCGGCGGAAGGCTTCCCGCTCGGGTTCGTCCAGGTCGAGGACCAGGTAAGGTTCGTCCAGCTGGACCCACTCGGCGCCGGCGGCCCGGAGCTCCGTCAGCACCTGGGCGTAGACCGGCAAGAGGCGGTCCAAGAGGGCCAAGCGGGCCCTACGGTCCCGGAACGAGCCGGCGCCCCGGACTCCCGCGTCCCGAGCAACCCCGTCCCCCCCACCCCCACCCGGCGCCCCCGCGATGCCCCC
>QGUQ01000254.1 GCA_003242195.1 Bacillota bacterium
TGCCTGTCCTGGTCGGGCTGGCGGTGACCAGCGTCGTGGCCTTCTACTTGGGGCCCGCCGCCGGCGGGGGCGGGGACGGGGGCCCGCAGGTGCCGGTGGTGGTGGCCGCCCGCACCATCCCCGCCCAGACGCGGCTGACGGCGGAGATGCTGGCCACGCGCCAGGTGCCGGCGGACGTGGCGGGGCGGCTGGCGTTGCAACGGTTGGAAGACGCCGTGGGCAAGGTGACCAAGGTCCCGCTGGCCGAGGGCGAGTTCGTGCTGTCCACCAAGCTGGCCCGGGGCGACGGCACCGACGGCCTGGCCTACCGGGTCCCCGAGGGGCATCGCGCCGTGTCCATCGCCGTGGACCCCGTGGTGGCCGTCGGCGGGTTCGTCCAGCCGGGGGACCGGGTCGACGTGCTGGTGGGGCTGCCGGGCGACCTTCCCGGGGTACCGGAGCCCCAGGCCCGGGTGCTGGTGGAGAACGTGCTGGTGCTGGCGGTGCAGCAGCGGACGGCGGCGGAGGGGGAGCCGGCGAGCGACTCCCTCGCCCACGTGACCCTGGCCCTGGAGCCGCGGCATGCGGCCCAGGTCGTGCTGGCGGAGCAAGAGGGCCGCCTGCGCCTGTTGCTGCGGCCCGCCGGGGAGACGGAAGGGGCGGGCGAGGTCCGGGCGCGGCTGGCCGACCTAGCGCAATGAGCAACAGACGCCCGTGGGAGAGGCACCGGCCGGGGGAGGGGATGAACCATTGCCTGGGAGGAGGACCGGGACGATGACGCGCCGGATCCGGGTGCTGGTGGTGGAGGACGCCGAGCAGGTTCGGCGCAGCCTGGTCGAGATGCTGGAGATGGAACCGGACATCACCGTCGTCGGCGAGGCGGCGGACGGCGAGGAAGCGGTGGCGATGGTGGCGGATGTCCGGCCCGACGTCGTCCTCATGGACATCAACCTGCCGAGGCTGGACGGAATCGCCGCCGCCGACCGCATCCTCCGCGAGCACGCTACCCGCGTCATCATGATCTCGGTCGAGAACGGCCCCGAGTACTTCCGCCGGGCCATGCAGGTCGGCGCCTGCGATTTCCTGGTCAAGCCCTTTTCCCCGGACACCCTGGCCGAGGCGATTCGCCGGGCGGCGCCGGCGGAGGAACCGGCACCCGTACCTCCCGCCGGCGGGAGCAGGGGCCGGATCTTCACCGTCTTCTCCGCCAAGGGCGGCGTGGGCAAGACGACGGTGGCCGTCAACCTGGCGGTGGCCCTGGCCAAGCGCCCCGACCGGCGTACGGTGCTGGTGGACCTGGACCTGGAGATGGGCAACGCCGCCACCATGCTGGGCATCCGGCCCCGGGCGACCCTGGCCGACCTGTGCCGGCGCGAGGGGCCCCTCGATCCCCAGGCGGTGGCACCGGCCCTGCACCCCATCAGCGGGTTCCGCCTGTCCCTGCTGCCGGCACCCCTCTTCCCCCACGAGGCCGCGGAAGTGGAAGGGGAAGGTCGCCGGGACCCCGGGCGTAACTACCCGGCCGAGATCCTGGAGGCGCTGCGGGCCGCCCACGACTACGTGGTGGTGGACACGGCGGCCAACTACCGGGATTCAAACCTGACCGCCTTCGATCTGGCCGACCTGATCCTCCTGGTGACCACGGCGGACATACCCGCCGTGGCCAACACGGCCCGCTGTCTCGACATCCTCATCCAGAAGCTGGAGTACGGGGAGGAAAAGGTGCGGGTGATCCTCAACCAGCACGATGGGGCGGGCGGCCTCACCCCCGACGAGGTCGCCCACGCCCTCAACTACCCCATCGCCCACGTCCTCCCCCGGGACGCGGCCGCGGCGCTGCAGGCGGCCAACACGGGCGTGCCCTTCTGCGCCCGGCGGGCCCGTACCGCCCTGGCCGATGCCGTGGAGGAACTGGCTGCGAAGCTGGCACCGGACACGGTGACCGCCCGGCCGGCCCGGCCGCCGGCGCGGCGATTCTCGGTGCTGGGGCTGTTCTAAGCCGAACGCCGCGGGAGGAGGGGGACCATGGGATCAAGCCTCTACCAGCGCCTCAAGGACAAGCCGTGGGTGCCACCCCCGCCCGACCCCGTGGTCGAACGGGGAGAGCGGCGGCGGGAGGGAGGCCGCTCCGGTGACGAGGCCCTGGAGGCCGACCCCCACCGGACCCTGAAGAACCGCATCCAGTTGCGCCTGATCGACGAGGTGGACGCCCGGATCCTGATCAGCCCCGGCGGGCCGTCGGAAGAACAGCGGGCCCAGATCCGGGAAAGGATCCTGCAGTACCTGGCCGAGGAAGAGAGCGTCTCGCCGCTGGAACGGGACGAGTTGGCCGAAACCCTCCTGGCCGAGATCCTGGGGTACGGGCCCATCGAGCCCCTCCTCCGGGACCCGTCGGTGAGCGAGATCATGGTCAATGGCCGGGATCAGGTGTACGTGGAGCGAAAGGGCCGGCTGGAGAAGGTGCCCGTCCAGTTCGAGGACGACCGGCAGATCCTCCACCTCATCGAGAAGATCGTGGCGCCCCTGGGCCGGCGCATCGACGAATCCAGCCCCATGGTGGATGCCCGGCTGCCGGACGGATCCCGGGTCAACGCCATCATCCCGCCCCTGGCGCTGAAGGGGCCTTGCCTGACCATCCGCAAGTTCAGCCGCGATCCCCTGGAGGTGGACGACCTGATCCGCCTGGGCACGCTGACGCCCAAGATGGCCGTGTTCCTGGAAGCGGCCGTGCGGGCGCGGCTGAACATCATCGTCTCGGGAGGGACCGGCTCGGGGAAGACGACGACCCTCAACGTCCTCTCCTCCTTCATCCCGCCCGACGAGCGCATCATCACCATCGAAGACGCGGCGGAGTTGCAGCTCCGGCAGGAGCACGTGGTGTCCCTGGAAACGCGGCCGCCCAACATCGAAGGCAAGGGCGAGGTGACCATCCGCCAGCTGGTGCGCAACAGCCTGCGCATGCGCCCGGACCGGATCGTCATCGGGGAGGTGCGCTCGGGTGAGGCCCTGGACATGCTCCAGGCGATGAACACCGGCCACGACGGCAGCCTGACCACCGCCCATGCCAACAGCCCGCGGGACCTGCTCTCGCGGCTGGAGACGATGGTGCTGATGGCCGGTGTCGACCTGCCGGTGCGGGCGATCCGTGAGCAGATCGCCTCGGCCATCGACCTCATCGTGCACCAGAGCCGGTTCAAGGACGGGTCGCGGAAGATCACCCACATCACCGAGGTGCAGGGCATGGAGGGGGACGTGATCGTCCTCCAGGACCTGTTCCGCTTCCAGGCCTACGGCGTGAGCCCCGACGGCCGAGTGCTGGGCGAGTTCGTGGCAACCGGCATCCGGCCCCGGTGCCAGGAGCGCATGGAGGCGGCGGGGATCGAGCTGCCCGAGGGACTGTTCGATTGAACCACCCCGGACAGCGGCTTGGGGCGAGCGGGATAACCCGGGTGCACGGGCGGCGGGGTGCCGCAGGGTCGCGGAGGACGGCAGCGGTGGGGAGGTGGCGGCGGTGGGAAGCATGGGAGTGGCGTTCCTCCAGAGGGTCTGGCGGGACGGAGGGGGGGCGGTGGCGGCCTGGATACCGGCGGGGGGTGGGGGGGGGCCCG
>QGUQ01000255.1 GCA_003242195.1 Bacillota bacterium
TGAGCCGAAGGGGTGTGAGGGCATGCCACGCGTGGTCAAGAGCGGGAAGCGCGAGCGGCTCAGCTTCGGGCGAATCAACGAGGTCCTGGAGCTCCCGCACCTCATCGAGGTCCAGCTCAAGTCCTATCGCTGGTTCCTCAATGAGGGGTTGCGCGAGACCTTCCAGGACATCTCGCCCATTCAGGACTTTACCGGCAATCTCGTGCTGGAGTTTGTGGACTACTCCCTGGGTGAACCGAAGTACTCGGTCCAGGAGTGCAAGGACCGCGACGTGACCTACTCCGCGCCGTTGCGGGTGCGGGTGCGCTTGATCAACAAGGAGACCGGCGAGGTCAAGGAGCAGGAGGTCTTCATGGGCGACTTCCCGCTCATGACCGAGCACGGCACCTTCGTCATCAACGGCGCCGAGCGCGTCGTGGTCAGCCAGCTGGTCCGCTCGCCGGGCGTGTACTACAACGTCGAGCACGACCCCAACGGCAACCCGCTCTACTCGGCCACGGTGATCCCCAATCGCGGCGCGTGGCTCGAGTTCGAGTCCGACCCCAGCGGCGTCCTCTACGTGCGCGTGGACCGCACGCGCAAGCAGCCGGTGACGGTGCTCCTGCGGGCGCTGGGCTACCAGACGGACGCGGAGCTGCTGGAGTTGCTGGGAGACAACGAGTACGTGCGGGCGACCCTGGACAAGGACAATACGTCCTCCCAGCACGAGGCGCTCATCGAGATCTACAAGCGGCTGCGCCCGGGCGAGCCGCCTACGGACGAGAGCGCCCGGCAGCTGCTGGAGAGCCTCTTCTTCGACCCGAAGCGCTATGACCTGGCGGCTGTCGGCCGCTACAAGCTGAACAAGAAGCTCAACCTGCGCTCGCGGCTCATCGGCCTCTATGCCGCCGAGGACGTGGCCGACCCGCAGACGGGCGAGGTGATCGTCGCCGCCGGGCAGCGCATCGACCGGCAGCTGGCCCAGAAGATCCAGGCCGCCGGCATCAACCGGGTGCGGGTGCGCACCCCCAACGACCACGAGGTCGTCGTCGTGGGCAACGGTCAGCCCGACACGACGGTGCGCACGTTGACCCGGGAAGACGTGGCCGCCATCGTCAACTACGCCTTCGGCCTATTCTACGGCGTGGGCACCACCGATGACATCGACCACCTGGGCAACCGGCGCCTGCGCTCCGTGGGCGAGCTGCTCCAGAACCAGTTCCGCATCGGCCTGGCCCGCATGGAGCGCGTCATCAAGGAGCGCATGAGCATCCAGGACGCCGATGCCATCACACCTCAGGCGCTGATCAACATCCGGCCGGTGGTGGCCGCGGTCAAGGAGTTCTTCGGCTCGAGCCAGCTCAGCCAGTTCATGGACCAGACGAACCCGCTGTCGGAGCTGACCCACAAGCGGCGCCTGTCGGCCCTCGGGCCCGGCGGCCTGTCGCGGGAGCGGGCGGGCTTCGACGTGCGTGACGTGCACCACTCCCACTACGGGCGCATGTGCCCCATCGAGACGCCGGAAGGTCCCAACATCGGCCTGATCGGCGCCATGTCCACCTACGCCCGGGTGAAC
Organism: Bacillota bacterium; assembly: GCA_003242195.1. Classification (GTDB taxonomy): domain Bacteria; phylum Bacillota; class Sulfobacillia; order Thermaerobacterales; family Thermaerobacteraceae; genus ZC4RG37. The sequence continues at coordinate 1,556 of QGUQ01000255.1, forward strand.
GAGTACGGTTTCATCGAGACGCCGTACCGGCGCGTGGAGAACGGGCGGGTGACCGACGACATCGTCTACCTGACGGCGGACGAGGAGGACGAGTGCGTCATCGCCCAGGCCAACGCGGAGCTGGACGAGAACGGCTACTTCAAGGAGAAGCGGGTGGCCGTCCGCTACCGGGACGAGGTCCGTCTGGCGGCGCCGGAAGAGATCGATTACATGGACGTGTCGCCGAAGCAGGTGTTCTCCATCGCCACGGCGCTGATCCCCTTCCTCGAGCACGACGACGCCAACCGTGCGCTCATGGGCGCCAACATGCAGCGCCAGGCGGTGCCCTTGATCCGCACCGAAGCCCCGCTGGTGGGCACGGGGATCGAGTATCGGACCGCCCTCGACTCGGGCGTCGTGATCAGCGCCCGGCGTGCCGGTACCGTCAAGCGGGTGACGGCCCGGGAGATCGTCATCGAGACCGACGACGGCGAGCGGGACACCTACCGTCTGATGAAGTTCGAGCGCTCCAACCAGGGCACGTGCTTCAACCAGCGGCCGCTGGTGCGCAAGGGTCAGCGGGTGGAGAAGGGCGAGATCATCGCCGACGGCCCCTCCACCGACCACGGCGAGCTGGCCCTGGGCCGCAACGTGCTGGTCGCCTTCATGCCCTGGGAGGGCTACAACTACGAGGACGCCATCCTGATCAGCGAGCGGCTGGTCAAGGAGGACGTCTTCACCTCCATCCACATCGAGGAGTACGAGTGCGAGGCGCGGGATACGAAGCTGGGTCCCGAGGAGATCACCCGCGACATCCCCAACGTGGGCGAGGATCAGCTCCGCGACCTGGATGAACGCGGCATCATCCGCATCGGCGCCGAGGTGCGGGCAGGGGATATCCTGGTCGGCAAGGTGACGCCCAAGGGCGAGACGGAGCTGACGGCCGAGGAGCGCCTGCTGAGGGCCATCTTCGGCGAGAAGGCGCGCGAGGTTCGCGACACGTCCCTGCGCGTGCCCCACGGTGAGAGCGGCATCGTGGTGGACGTGAAGGTGTTCTCGCGGGAGAACGGCGACGAACTCGCCCCGGGTGTCAACCAGCTGGTCCAGGTGTACGTGGCCCAGAAGCGCAAGATCTCCGAGGGCGACAAGATGGCCGGGCGGCACGGCAACAAGGGCGTCATCGCCCGCATCCTTCCCGAGGAGGATATGCCCTTCCTGCCCGACGGGACGCCCGTGGACATCGTGCTCAACCCGCTGGGCGTGCCCTCGCGCATGAACCTGGGCCAGGTGCTGGAGTGCCACCTGGGCTGGGCGGCCAAGGCCCTGGGCCTGTGGGTGGCCACGCCCGTGTTCGACGGTGCCGACGAGGAGAGCATCCGGGAGCTCCTGCGTAAGGCGGGGCTGCCGGAGAACGGCAAGACGGTGCTCTACGACGGCCGTACGGGCGAGCCCTTCGACAACGAGGTGACGGTGGGCTACGTGTACATGCTGAAGCTGGCCCACCTGGTGGACGACAAGATCCATGCCCGTTCCACCGGCCCGTACTCGCTGGTCACCCAGCAGCCCCTGGGCGGCAAGGCTCAGTTCGGCGGCCAGCGCTTCGGCGAGATGGAGGTGTGGGCGCTGGAGGCCTACGGCGCCGCCTACACGCTGCAGGAGCTGCTGACCGTGAAGTCCGACGATGTGGTCGGCCGCGTCAAGACCTACGAGGCGATCGTCAAGGGCGAGAACGTCCCCGAGCCCGGCGTGCCCGAGTCCTTCAAGGTTCTGATCAAGGAGATGCAGAGCCTGGGCCTGGACGTGAAGATCCTCAGCGAGGACAACCGCGAGATCGTGCTGCGGGAGGACGAGGAGGTCCAGGACACCGCCGGCGAGCTCGAGCTGGACCTGGGGGAGTACGCCCGCGCCGGTAGCCGCAGCCGGGCCAGCCAGCGGCGGGCGACGGCCACGGCCACCGGTGGCGGCGGTGGCGCCGATGGCGGCGGCTACGAGGGCGCGGACGATGAGGGTGACGCCGGCGACGTCGACGATTTGGGGGACAACCCGGG
>QGUQ01000256.1 GCA_003242195.1 Bacillota bacterium
CATACCTTCTTTGTCCTTTCGTCGGCAGCGTAAGTTGTGTATAAGAGGCGGCGCGGGCCCCCGGGGCCCCGCGGGGGGGGGGACATCTTGGGGCGGCCCCCCCCCCCCGCGGCGACCACGGTGATCACCGCCGCTACGCCGATGACCACCCCCAGCATGGTGAGAAAGGTTCGGAACTTGTGGGCCCAGACGCCTTGCCAGGCTGCGCGGAAGGCCTCGCCGAAGCTCAATCGAGCCCCTCCCTTGGCCAAAGGTGCCGCAAAGAATGTCTGCTAGTCCTTCTGCCGGATACCTTCTGCGAGCTTTGGGGAGGGACCTACCGAATGCCACCCCCGAGCCCGGGGATGCCACCGGCCCCTGTGGGCCAGTGGCCCGCGGCGGAACCGAGGGCGGAGAGGGCCGAACCCGCGAGAGCGATCAACAGCCAAGCCGCCAGCGCTACACCGATGCCCCATCTCGCCGTGCGGTCCGTGGCGGCGCTGAGGCCGATCCCCAAGAGAACCGTGCTCCAGAGGGTGAACAGCTCGATGCGCTTCAGCAACTCGCTCAAGAATCCCGCGCCCGTGAATCCTGCTATTGCGCCGGGGAACATGGCCCGGAGACTGGTGGGAAGAACGCCTTGCATGGCGACCATGTCATACATGCCGGAAGCCACTAGCGCGGTGACAAGAACGGTGGCAAAGACGTGCGGGACGTAGGCGTAGGTAGCCACGGAAAACAGTCGCCCGAAGGACAGCCGGTTGCGCAGTACCAACAAGAGAATCCACACCACGACGGCCGTCCCCAAGGCCTCGAGTACGGGGGCCAAGAAGCCCGCCACGATGCCGCCGACCAGCGCCGCCGACCGGCCGAGCCTGACAAGGTTATCGATCTCTCGTGCCGGCAAGCCGGCCTGCTGGGCAGTGTCCGCCACCTGCTGCCCGGCCAGATCCGCCAATTCGGGCGCCACGAGTCCGGCCGGCACGGCACTGATCAGGCAGAACAGGAGTAGAGGGACGAACCAAGGTTGCTTCTCCGGAAAGGCCGCGAAGGTCGCGCCGGGGTTTGCCAGCATGCCCGCAATTGCCCGCAGGGCGGGCACGGGTTTCTGTTCGCGTCGGTTGTCCACGTCGACCTCTCCCCGTTGCCGATCAATTCCTCCCAGTTACATTCCAGGGAAGTAGAAATCTTCCTCCCAATGGGTGGTGGTCTGGGCATCGCCGTACCCCGCGATGGTCGTAGAAAAATGATGAAGGTCGCCGAATTGCTTGATGTCCCATGGTTCGAGTCGTGGTTCACTCCGGATGAACGACGGCACATGTGCGCCTGCCATGCCCTTTCGGAAGGTTGGCGCGCGATGGACTATCCTGCCTTCTCGGAGGCACGGCGCCAAGCACACACCGCCACACCGGCGCCGACCCGCTCACATGGATACACCCGTGTGACTCGCAGCCTTCCGCCGCTGCGTGCTGGCGATGCCCAAGCCGAGTAGGAAGACGAAGGCAATCACCACCGCCGCGGCGAGGGCTATTGGTGACTGCCCGAAGACCTTACCAGCGCTGCCAATGAGGATTCCTACCCACTGGAAGTCAGAGTCGCCGAACGTCGTGTTAGCGAACCCCAAGGCTCCCAAGGTCGGCAGCAACAGGGCCGCGCCGATGGTGATCAGGATTCCATTGACGAAGGCACCCACTACACAACCCCGACGCCCGCCGGTGGCGTTTCCGAACACGCCTGCCGTGCCGCCGACGAAAAAGTGCGGAACGAGACCGGGCACGATGACGGGTAGCCCGGCCGCCGCCAGTACCACCATACTGATAAGGCCTCCGACGAAGCTTGCGATAAAGCCCACTAACACCGCTGTAGGGGCATAGGGGAAGGTGATCGGACAATCCAGAGCCGGGCGGGCTTCCGGCACCACCCGGGCCGCGATCCCCTGGAAGGCGGGGACGATTTCGGCAATGATGAGGCGCACACCCTGCAAGATGATGGCGACACCAGCCGTAAAGGTGAGGGCTTGCATCAATGCGAATGCCCAAACGTTCTGGTCGCCCGCCAGCTCGACCGCCTGATCCCCCGCTGCCAACACCGCTACAACGAAGACGGCCAGCATCACGACCGCGGTAGCCACCAGGGAATCCCGGAAGAACGAGAGTGAGGCCGGAAGGCGGTACTTCTCGATCGAGTCTTCAGCCTTCCCCACCTTTGATCCAATGGCGCCTGCCAGCCAGTAGCCCAAGGTGCCGAAATGCCCCAGCGCAATGGGCTGGCCGCCGGTCACCCGCGGCATGTATGCATCGGCCATGGCAGGCATGAGGACCATGAGGACACCGAGGACCAAGGAACCCACCAGGACGAGCAGGGCGCCACTCAAACCGGCAGTGCCGAGGACAGCAGACAGCAGAGCTGCCATGAAGAAGGTGTGATGGCCGGTCAGGAACACATACTTGAGCGGAGTCAAGCGGGCAATGACCAAGTTGGCAACGAGACCGAACACCATGATCAAAGCTGTTTCGCGGCCTAACGCGCTCTGGGCGATCGCAACAATGGCTTCGTTATTAGGGACAACACCGCGGACTCCAAACCCGGCCTCCAGCAGCGGCGAGAGTTTATCGAGACTGCCCACCAGGGTGGTGGCACCCGCCCCCAGGATGACGAAACCGAGGATGGTCTTGACCGTCCCAGCAATGACATCACCCACGGGCTTACGCTGGATGATCAAGCCCAGCAGTGCGACCAGTCCTACAAGGATGGCCGGCTGACTCAGTACATCCTTGACGAACTGGCCGATGATCGCCATGGATCACCCCTCCTGCCCCAAGACTGCTTTGATCTTGGAGCGGATCTCATCCCGATCAAGGTAGTTCTGGACTGTGACGATCGGTACGTCGTCCCGGGTCAACACCTCTGCGAGCTGACCGGACGTCACAAGGAGGTCGGCAGGCATGGACTTGGCGGATGTGACATCGGACACTTCCACCGTGGCTTGGATGCCGAGCTCCTTGAGGACGGACTCCACGTTGATTCGTAAGATCAAGCTACTGCCGAGGCCCATGCCACATACGGCCAGAACCCGCACTGCCAGGTCCCTCCTCTCTTACCACACACCCTCATCGGTAACCAACAGGCTCGACTGACTCGGAGGAAACGGGAAGCATCCATAGAGGTTTCCCACAGCCCGGCCACGGCAATTGTTGCTTTCGGCAATAGCCAGGTCTTCCTACCAAATAGTATTTATGGAGCGATCGCGTTCACGACCTGTCGTAAAGCCACCACAAGTCAACGAAGCGGCAGGTCCTGCTTGCCGCTGCAGGACCTGCCGCCGTAGTCCGCGATGCTACCGTCCCGAAACAGACCGCTTGCAGGATATCGATCCTTCAATCATGCCCGCCGGGTACCAAGTGGCATAATGCCGCCGTTCGTGGGAGATCTTTCCTTGTTGAAGCCCTGCCTTCTCCTACCCTGCCAGCTCCCGCCGCAATGCCACCTTGTTGATCTTCCCGGCGCTGGTGAGGGGTAGCTGCTGGACGAAGACGAACCGGTCGGGGATCCAGAAGCGGGCAAGGCGCCCTTGTTCCACCGCCGC
>QGUQ01000257.1 GCA_003242195.1 Bacillota bacterium
AGCGTGATCTGTGGGAACTGGTGCTGGAGACCCGCAAGGACCTGGATCGTTGGATCGAGCGGGGACGCCGCGCCCAGGCCGCAGCGGGGCGTGGTGACTGGGAGGCGGTACGGGCGGAGTTGGAGGCGCGCCGGTTCCTCCAAGAACAGGTGGCGGCCCGGCTGGAACGCTTACGGCGTGACGTGGCGGCCCGGGATGCGGCCGGCCGGGCAGGGGGCGACGGTGCGGCGGGGCCGCGTGCCGGTGGAGCCCGGATCCCCCAGCTCCTCGGAGAACTGGAGGCTCATCTGCGCCAGGCGCTGGAGGCCGATCGCCGGCTACGGCTGGCCCTGGCGGTGCGTCACGAGGCACTGGGTGAGCAGGTGCGCGCCTTCGAGCAGGCGCGGCGGGCCCTGGCGGCCTACGGCCGGCAGGCGCGCGAGTTCGACAAACGTTGACACCCACCAGCGCGGCTGGTAGAATACCCTGGGTTTTCAGAGAGCTCGTGAATCGAGGAGCGACGTTCCCCGTCGGGCCGGCCAGAGGCGAGGATGGCCGGCGGGCGGGTGATGAGCGTGATCCCAACTCCTTCTCCACCGCGAGGGGGTTTTCTTTTTCCCCGGAAAGGAGGGACCCCGCGTGCCGCGCGCCAAGGGTCGTCACCTGTTCACCTCGGAGTCGGTCACCGAGGGGCACCCGGATAAGATCGCCGATCAGATCTCCGATGCCGTGTTGGATGCGATCCTCGAGCAGGACCCGCAGGCGCGGGTCGCTTGCGAGACCGCCGTCACCACCGGCATGGTGCTGGTGATGGGCGAGATCTCCACCACCTGCTACGTCCACATCCCCGCCCTCGTCCGCGACGTCCTGCGTGAGATCGGTTACACCCGTGCTAAGTACGGCTTCGACGCCGACACCTGTTCCGTCCTCACCGCCATCGACGAGCAGTCCCCCGACATCGCCCAGGGCGTGCTCGACGCCTGGGAGGTGCGCCACGGCGAGGCGCCCCAGGACGAGTTCAGCCGCATCGGCGCCGGCGACCAGGGCATGATGTTCGGGTTCGCCTGCCGCGAGACCCGCGAGCTCATGCCGCTGCCCATCACCCTGGCCCACCGCCTGACCAAGCGGCTGGCCGAGGTGCGCAAGTCGGGAATCCTGCCGTATCTGCGCCCTGACGGCAAGGCCCAGGTGACGGTGGAATATGAAGGGACGCGGCCCGTGCGCGTGGACGCCGTCGTCGTGTCGACCCAGCACCGGGAGGACGTGCGCCGGGAAGAACTGGAGCAAGACATCCGGGAGCACGTCATCAGGGCCGTGATTCCCGAGCACATGCTGGACGAGCGGACGCGGATCTTCATCAACCCCACGGGCCGCTTCGTCATCGGCGGGCCCCAGGGCGACGCAGGGCTGACCGGGCGGAAGATCATCGTCGACACGTACGGCGGCTACGCCCGCCACGGCGGCGGCGCCTTCTCGGGCAAGGACCCGACCAAGGTCGACCGCTCCGGCGCCTATGCCGCGCGCTGGGTAGCCAAGAACATCGTGGCCGCGGGTCTGGCGGAGCGGTGCGAGATCCAGGTGGCCTACGCCATCGGCGTCGCCCAGCCCATCTCCATCCGCGTGGACACCTTCGGTACCGGCGTCATCCCCGACGACCGCATCGAGGAACTGGTGCGCGAGCACTTCGACCTGCGGCCGGGCGCCATCATCCACACCCTGGACCTGCGCCGGCCCATCTACCGGCAGGTGGCGGCCTACGGGCACTTCGGGCGACCGGATCTGGACCTGCCCTGGGAGCGCATCGACCGGGCCGCCCAGTTGCGCGCGGCCGCGGGGCTCGGCCCGTTGCCGGAGGATCCGCTGGCCGAGGTGGCCGTCTCCGTCTGAGCCCGATCCAAATCAGAGCCCGGTGAACCCGGTAAGCATGAGAAAAGGGGTGCCACAGGCACCCCTTCGCTGTTTTTCGAGGGGTGCCGGCGGAGCGGTGGGGCGAAGGCGCGGGAGGCCGCGGCGCCGTCGGTAGGATCTGTCATCGTCGGGGACTTTCGCCTGGGAGTGTACGACCATGTGCAGGAAAACGATGACAATAATGAGAACATAACCATGTCCCATCCATCCGTGCGACGAAGATGACGGCGATCGTTGTAACCCGTCCCCTTTTCGCACCGGCATGCTACATTTTTGTCAGCATATCTCATGGCGGGCCGCGGCCCCGGGCGTTGGTCCCCGCACGGAGCGCGGCAGGCGCGGCCCGCCTGACCGGGCGGGCAAAGGGTGGGGATCCCATGGCGGGGGCGCGCTTTGCCCAGAGGGTGTACGTCCTCTCCGTTGGTGTGGGCGGGCTGGTCCTGCTGGCGGTGGCCTTGCGTGACGCCGCGCTGCCCTATACCCTCCCTGTCGCCCTGCTACTGGCAGGCGGCATCGTCCTCGACCGGTTTCCCGTCAAGGTGCCGCAGGGCGGGGCCATCTCCCTCACCTTCGGGCTGGTCCTGACCGCCCAGGTGGCCTTCGGGACCGTGGCCGCTGCGCTGGTCAACGTGCTTTCCAACCTCATCGGCAACGGGCTCCTCAGCCGCCGGCCGTGGGACCGGGCGCTGTTCAACGCGGGGCAGTTCTCCGTGACCACCTTGCTCGCCGGTTCCGTGGTCACCCGCCTTGGGTTGCAGCCGTGGATCGATGATCACCAGATGGCGCCGCCGCCCCTCGGGCTTCTTCTCCTATATATCGGCTTGTACTGGGTCGTGAACAATGCCCTGGTGGGCGTGGCCCTCTACCTGGATCAACCGCACCCGCTGCGGGTGTACCTGCCCCCCTTCCTGCGCAGCCTGGAGGCCGACGCCCTGAGCACCGGGCTGGCCGTCGTTGCCGGCACGGTGCTGATCATCATGTTCCGCGTCTACGACGTTGCCGGCATCGCCGCCGGCCTGGTGCTTTTCCTCCTGGCCAACTACATGTTGCGCCTGCACGCGGGACTGTTGGAAGCCCACCACGACCTGCGGACGCTGTACGAGGTCACCATGGGGTTGGCGGGCGTACTGGCCCTGGAGGACGCCATTGCCTGGATCGAACGCGCCGTCGCCCAGTTGGCGCCGTGCGAGGCCGTTGCCATCTATCTCGGCGATGACGACCAGCGGCTGAGGGTCCGCCATGCCCACCACCCCGAGGCCAAGGCTTTGAAAGGACGCGTGGCCGAAGAAGGGCCGGTGACGCGTGCGGCCCTCACCCGGCAGGTGGTCACCGAGGGAACGGAACCTACGCTGGTGACGGAAGGGTTCCAGCCGCGCTACGTGCTGGCCGTGCCCCTGACGGCGGACGACCGTCTGGTGGGGTGCCTGTGCATGGCTCGCCTCTACAGACCCTTCAGCGAGCGGGAATGCCGGCTGCTGGCGATTCTCGCCTCCGCCATGGCCATGGCGATCCACAACGCCCTGGTCTACGGCCGGACGGAGGAACTGGCCCGCACCGACCCCATGACGGGGCTGTACAACTACCGCTATTTCAACGCGCGCCTGCGCGAGATCATGCGGCGGGCCACCGCGACCAACGAGCCCATGTCGCTGATTCTCATCGACCTGGACAACTTCTC
>QGUQ01000258.1 GCA_003242195.1 Bacillota bacterium
CACCGCCCCCTTGCCCCGGCCGTGGGCAACCGGCAGATCGAGCCCAACACGCGGGCCACGGTCCTCTCCATGGTTGAGCAGTTCCACTCCCTGGGCGAGATCATCGGCGGGCCGATGCTGGGCTCGGTGGCGGTGGCGATGACGGTGGAGGCGGGCATCGTGGGCAGCTCCGTCGCCCTGCTGCCCGTGCTGGGTCTCTACGCCTGGCTGGTCTGGGCACGGCACCGGGGCCCACGTCCCGGAGGGCGGACGGGCCGAGGCACGTGCCGGCCGTCAGGCGTGATGTCAAACCGGCAGGGACCGCCTGCAGCAGCCTGCTGAGGGGAAAGATGGTCCTTTCCCCTGGCGAGCATGGAAAGACGCGGGGCCGCGCCGTCACACCGGCGGCGGTCCGACGTCCCAGGGGACGGCCCGTTCCGCCAGCAGCCGGCGCACCCTTTCCACCGGCAGCGCCTCGACCCGGTGACCGTCGCGTCCCGTCATCGGCCGGGCGGCCACCAGGGCACGGATGACGGCTTCCTCGGTGGCGTCGGCTGCTGCTGCGAAGAAGGGGTTGAGGTAGGAACCTTCGTCGGGCAGGTAGGGCGGGAGCGCCCAGGCCGTGCTGAAGGCCAGGACGAAGTCCCCGCTGCCGTGCCAGTAGACCGTGCCTGTTCGGGCCAGGCCCGCGGCCGCCCGGCGGGCGATCCTGCCCAGCTGCCGGGAGGTCAGCGGGGCATCCGTGGCCAGGATGACGATGACCGAGCCACCTTCCCCCGGTGGCTCGCCGGGCCCGGCAGGCGGCCGTCCCGCAGGCCGCGCCGGTTCTTCCAGCAAGCGCCCTACAGGCACGCCCGCGATGCGCAGGTCCCGCCGGCGGCCGAAGTTGGCCAGGACCAGGCAGCCCAGGGTTACCGGCTGCCCCGTGAGGGGTGAGCTCCACACCCGGGAGCTCGTGCCGATGCCTCCCTTGAAGCCGTAGCAGACCATGCCGGTCCCGGCCCCCACCGAGCCCTCCGGTACGGGGCCTCCGGCGGCGCCGTCCAGCGCCGCCGCGACGTGCTCGGGGCGCACGTGCCGGCCGCGGATGTCGTTGAGATAGCCGTCGTTGCACTCGCCCGCCACGGGGTTGACCGTGGGGGAGTTGATGCCGATGCCCTCGTGGGCGGCCAGGATGCGGTCCACCAGGGCGTCGGCGGCCCGCCAGACGGCCAGCGTATTGGTGAGAAGAACCGGCGTCTCCAGCCGGCCGAGCTCCGCCACCTGGGCCAGGCCCAGGGCCTTGCCGAAACCGTTGATCACGTGGACGGCCGCCACGAACTTGCGCTCGTAGATCTCCCTCAGGTCGCCCGGAGGAACCACCACCGTGACTCCCGTCCGCACCGGCCCGCGGCCGGGCCGCAGGGGGCCCTCGCCCTCGATGAGGGTGACGTGCCCGACCCGAACGCCGGCCACGTCGGTGATGGCGTTGTGGGGGCCTCGCTGGAAGCTCGGTTCCTCCTGAACGGGCATCCCGGCCTTCCCCTCCCCGCTTGCGGGAGCGTCCGCGATGCATGGGGGTCCGCTTCTGTTTAGCGGGCTTCAACCTGACCTGCACGCCAAAATTCCCAGCGATTTTGCACAATCTCGCGCAATTCGGAATCGGCATCTTCCCGGGCAGCAAGGGCCAGAGCCCGTTCATAGATCGATCGGGCTTCCTCCACGTGGCCAAGGCGGGTTAGGAAATCCGCCTTGTCCAGTTCGGAGGACACCGTATCAAGGGGGTCGTCGGAGGGGAATTCTTTGAGGAGACGCTCGACGGCTGCCAAACCTTGACGGGCGAACTCGTTGTGATTTAGACAGAAGATCACGATATCATCGAGCACGTTTCCTATCATCTTATGGCTCCTCTGTTCCGCAATATTGAGCATTTCCTGAAAGCATAAAAGGGCGCCTTCCGGGTCCTCCAGTCGTTCGTCCAAGGCTAGTGCAACGGCACTCATGTTCTGCAAGAGGACGACGGGGTCGTCGTCCGATGCATAAGCAGCGTAGTCATAACTGCAATAAGGTGTGCCCCCGCCGAGCAGAGGGGCCCAATCAGCCGGATCGAGCGTCAATTGCAGGAACTCCTGGCAGCACCGCTTGAATTTCATACCGCTTCTACAAGGACAGGGGTCATTGCGCCCGGTGCGTCGTACAAGGCGCCGCAACGCGGTGGGGTCCTCGCAACCGATCTGGATGAAGAGAAGTCGCGACCGATATCTCACCTCATTATAGGGCTCATTCTTCTTCAGCATGCCATCGATCTCGTGCGCTAACGCGTGACCGATCACATGGACAGCGCGATGCCTCGTGAAACCACGCTGAACGAGAGCTTGAAAGGATCTTGTAATCTCCGGTGGATCCGCTCGATCCAGTTGAGTTGCAATGATGGCGTGGACATAAACATGGAGGAAGGGATTGACGTCCCCGACCAGAACTTCCTTTCCAATGTGGAGCGGCAACCGATTCCACAGGGGATGAAACTCCCGATGCTCCTCCATTGCTGCCAGCAATCGCCTATCTTCCTCCGGCCATAAGTGGCGTGGCTCGTGCCGGCGCTGCCACAGGCGAGCAAGATGTTCGTGTGAGATCTTATGAATGGCGACTTGCACCCATGACTGGTCGTGTGAACTATGGGACTGATACATGAGTCATCACACCCAACTCATCCCTTTGCAAAAGTCGCCACGCCCGTGCAAGGCCTCCGGTTGGATGTGCGGAGGCTTGACAGTCGCTTTCATATCAGCTCCCGCGCCCGCCGGAAGATGGCGTCGAACATCGCTTCCGTCAGCACGCCGGTGTTGGTGTTCTGCCGGCTGGGGTGGTAACTGGCCAGGAGAACGGGCGGCCGGCGATCGTTCCCGGGGGCCTCCAGCCAGCGGTACTCGCCTCCGTGGCGGAAACGGGGCTTCCGCGGGCGCCCGGCCCGGGCGGCGCCGTCTCCCGCGTCCCCTGGCTCCCCCGTTACCTCCACGGGCCACCCGTAGCCGCGCTCCTTCATCAGGCGGAGGACGTTGTCGAAGGCGATCTGCCCGAGGCACACGATCACCCGCACCGTCCGCATGACCTCCAGCTCGCGGGCCAGGAACGTGCCGCAGTTCAGGATCTCCTCCCTGGTGGGCCGGTTGTCAGGCGGGGCACAGTGGCAGCTGGCCGTGATGTAGGCATCAATCAGCCGGAGGCCGTCGTCCCGGTGGGTGCTGGTGGGCTGGTTGGCGAAGCCGGCCCTGTACAGGGCACGGTAGAGCCAGTCCCCCGAGCTGTCCCCGGTGAACATGCGGCCCGTGCGGTTGGCGCCGTGGGCTGCGGGGGCCAGGCCGACGATGAGCAACCGGGCCAGGGGGTCGCCGAAGCTGGGCACGGGCCGGCCCCAGTACTCCCAGTCGCGGTACGCCCGCCGTTTGGTGCGCGCCACGTCCTGGATATGGCGGATGAGCCGCGGGCACCGGCGGCAGGCCACGACGGTATCGGCCAGTTCCCGCAGCGCTGCGACCTGGGTTTGCGCTTGCTCCTTCATTTTTCACCCTGTCCGTGATTGACGGTTCCCATCGCGTC
>QGUQ01000259.1 GCA_003242195.1 Bacillota bacterium
CGGCTTGCGGTTCCTCGAACTTACGGTTCCTCGAAACGGTTGGTGATGGGGTAACGGCGGTCCCGGCCGAGGGCGCGGGCCGTGATCTTGGGCCCCGGCGCCGCCTGGCGCCGCTTGTACTCGCTGGAGCGGACGAGGCGGGCCACCCGGCGCACCGTCTCCTCCGGGAAGCCCCGGGCGACGATGAGGTCCACGGGCAGGTCGCGCTCCACGTAGAGCTCCAGGATCGGGTCCAGCACCGTGTAGGGCGGCAGGCTGTCCTCGTCCTTCTGGCCCGGTCGCAGCTCGGCCGAAGGCGGCTTCTCCAGCACCGACCGGGGGATCACGGGCCGGCCGTCGCGGCGGTTGCGGTACTCCACCAACCGGTAGACCAGCGTCTTGGGCACGTCCTTGAGGGGGCTGAAGCCGCCCGCCATGTCGCCGTAGAGGGTCGTGTAGCCGGCACCCAGCTCGCTCTTGTTGCCCGTGGCCAGGACCAGCCAACCGAACTTGTTGGACAGGGCCATGAGCAGGGTGCCGCGGATGCGGGCCTGCAGGTTCTCCTCGGCGACGTCGAAGGGCCGGTCGCCGAACAGCGGCGCCAGCGCCTGCCGATAGGATGCGAAGATATCCGCGATGGGGATGGTCTCCAGGCGGATGCCCAGGTTGGCGGCCACCTCCGCCGCATCCCGCAGGCTGGCCTCCGAGGTGAAGGGCGAGGGCATCCGCACCCCCACCACGCGCTCCGGCCCGAGGGCGTCGGCGGCGATGGCGGCCACCAGGGCCGAGTCGATGCCGCCGCTGAGCCCCAGCACCGCCCCGGAGAACCCGTTCTTCCGCACGTAGTCCCGCACCGCCAGCACCAGGGCGGCGTAGACCTCGGCCTCGCCGGCCAGATCCGCCACCCCGTCCCGGGCCGGCAAGGAGGGTTTACCGTGACTGCCCGGCGCCGGCTCACCCGCCGGCTCACCCAGGTCGACCACCCGCACCCGGGTCCCTTCCCCGGCACCGGGAGGCACGTGACGCCAGCGGGCGTCCTGCATCCGCCGGGAGAAGGATTCGCGCGGGTCGAAGTCCCAGAGGATCAGGTCTTCCTCGAAGGGCCGGCCCCGGGCCACCACCTCGCCGCCGGCGGTGACCACCAGGCTGCGACCGTCGAACACCAGCTCGTCCTGGCCGCCCACCAGGTTGGCGTAGGCGATGGCCACGCCGTAGTCGGCGGCCCGGGAGCGGAGCATGCTCTCCCGCTCCCCCGCCTTGCCGGCCTGAAAGGGCGAGGCCGACAGGTTCAGGATCACCTCGGCGCCGCCGAACAGGGCTTGCTCCCGCCCGGGGCCCTCTGGGACCCAGATGTCCTCGCAGATGGTCACACCCAGGGCGACGCCCGCCAGGCGGATCACCAGGGCCTCCGTCCCGGGGCGGAAGTGGCGCTGCTCGTCGAAGACCGAGTAGTTGGGTAGGAACCGCTTGCGCGCCGCCGCCCGCACGCGGCCGCCGCCGATCACGGCGGCGGCGTTGTACGGCTCCCGCTCCCCGTCGACGAACCCGACCACCAGCACCGGCCCGCCCGCCGTCTCGGCGGCCAGCCACTCCAGCCAGCGCCGGTTGGCTTCCACGAAGGCGGGGCGGAAGACCAGGTCCTCCGGCGGGTATCCGGCGAGGGCCAGCTCGGGGAAGACCACCACGTCCGCCCCCCACCCGGCGGCCCGGGCGGCATAGGCGGCGATCTTCGCGGCGTTGCCGGGCAGATCGCCGACGGTGGCGTTGATCTGGGCGACGGCGATGCGCAACGGTGGCAAGCGGCATTCCTCCCCGAGAGCGCCCGCGAACTCGCCTGTAGTGTAGACGCCGCCGGCGCCCCGGTCAATGCCGGCCCGCCGGTGGGGATCCGCGGTCCTCGGCGCCAGGGCGCACCCGGTGCCGGTGGTCCCGCCCGAAAGCCGCCGGGGTCATCACGGCAGGAAACGCGTCCGGGCTCCCTGAATTTTCATGTATGAAATTTCGCGTGCGATCCGCCCGGACAAGCCTCCGGGCGGCCCCGCGTCCCGGCGCCGGATGAAGGGCCGCGGCTGGGACAAACTACCGCCGGAGGAAACCGGTACACGGGCGACGGGGCGGCATCCCGCAACCGCCGGGCCCTGACGGGCTCCACCGACGAGCCGTTCCCGGTTCGGTGGATGTCGCGGACGGAACTGGCTGCGACGTGGCCGGCACCGGCCGCTGTGGGGGCAGGCCCGTGCCGGGCAGGCACCGTGCCCGTGAGGGAGGGGTGAAGGCCATGCGGTACACGATCCTGGCACCATCTCGGGACGGTTTTCTCGGCCACCTGATGGATGGGCTGCGGGGTATCCTCGACCTCCACGGCCACGAGCCCACCAGCGCCGACGATCCCGAACTGGGCCTGGCCGTCCAGGTGATCGACCCGGCGGAACCCCGCCCCTTCCGCCGCCAGTCGCGGGGCACCTTCGTGGTCTCCATCATGGAAGGGGAGCCGGGGGACAACCTGCTGCAGCGCGCCTATCCGTTCCTGGTGCGGACGCTGTCGAACCTGCTGATCTACGTGACCGACGAGGACGGCCGGCGGGTGCTGCACTTCATCACGCCGGAACTGGGCCACTACGAGGTCGGCTACGACCGGCAGGATGAGGCGGCCTTCTTCCAGGAGGTGTACCGCCGCCTCAAGCCGCTGGCCCAGTCCCGGTTCGTCCTGGACAACATCTTCGTGCCGGACCTGCCCCGGGAACTGTGGGACGGCAACGAGACGACCCGGGCGCTGGCGGAGGCGGGGCGCCGGCTGGCGGCCCTGGACCTGCTGCCGGCGCCCTTCCCCCTGGAGGAGTACCTGTCGCCGCGGGATCTCCGGCACCTGAAGCTGCTCTACGGCATCGGGGGTCTCAGCTACGGCAACCTCAGCGCCCGCCATGAAGGCAACACCTTCTGGATGAGCGCCAGCGGCATCGACAAGTCGCGGATGGAGGTCATCGGGCGGGACATCCTGCTGGTCAAGGACTACGACCCGGAGCGCCAGGCCATGATCCTCAGCGTGCCCGCCGACCGCGAGCCGCGCCGTGTGTCGGTGGACGCCATCGAGCACTGGATGATCTACCGCGAGCACCCCGAGGTCCAGGCGATCATCCACATCCACGCCTGGATGGACGGCGTGCCCTCCACCGAGGTCAACTACCCCTGCGGTACCTATGAGCTGGCCACCTCGGTGGCGGAGCTGGTCCGCAAGGCGCCCGACCCCGCGGCGGCGGTGATCGGGCTGAAGAATCACGGCCTGACCATCACCGGCCGCTCCCTGGAGGACATCTTCGAGCGCATCGAGGGCCGGATCCAGCGCCAGGTACCGATGAGCTGACCCGCGGTGGGCGCCCCCTTTCAGGGGGGCGGCTACCGGCGGCGCGTGCCGGCCGGGGGGTGGCTCCCGGCGGGCGGCGCCCCGGGTCCGGCCCGAGACTCCGACGACCCGTGAGAGGAGACCGGCGCCGCATGGAAGCCCTGGTCTACCGCCTCTCCCTGCCCCGTGTGGTGCTGACGAAACTGCTCGGCTCCCGCTGGCCCTGGCTGATCT
>QGUQ01000260.1 GCA_003242195.1 Bacillota bacterium
TCCGGGAGGTCGACGACGTGTCCCGCAAGCGCGTCTTCAGCGGCATCCGCCCCACCGGCCAGATCCACCTGGGTAACTACCTGGGGGCCATCAAGAGCTGGATCGAGTTGCAGGACCGCTACGAGTGCATCTACGCCATCGTCGATTATCACGGGATGACGACCCCCTACCGGCCCGAGGAGATGCGCGTCAACGTGCGGGATCTGCTCATCGACTACCTGGCCGCGGGGGTCGATCCCGAGCGGTCCATCCTGATCGTGCAGTCGGCGGTGCCGGAGCACACGGAACTGGCGTGGATCCTGGGTACGGTGACGCCCATCTCGTGGCTGGAGCGGGTGCCTACCTTCAAGGAGAAGGCCGAGCAGCATCCCGACTACCTGCACCTGGGGCTGCTATCGTACCCGGTCCTGATGGCCGCCGACATCGTGCTGTACAAGGCCGAGGTCGTGCCGGTGGGCGAGGACCAGCTCCCCCACATCGAGCTGACGCGGGAGATCGTGCGCCGCTTCCACCACCTGTTCGGGGTGAAGATCTTCCCCGAGCCGCAGGCGCTGGTACAGCAGGACACCGCCCGGATCATGAGCCTGACCGAACCCGAGAAGAAGATGAGCAAGTCCCTCGGGCCGCGCAGCCTGATCGCCCTGGCCGACAGCCCCGAGGACATCCGTGAGAAGATCATGAAGGCCGTGACGGACACCGGCCCGCGCGGCGACACCATGAGCCCCGGCGTGGCCAACCTGTTCCACCTGCTCAAGATCTTCGGGACCGAGGAAGAGTACCGCCAGCTGCGGGCGGAGTATGACGCCGGCACGCTGCGTTACGTCAACCTCAAGCGCACGCTGGCCGAGGCCATCATCCGCGCGCTGGAACCCTTCCGGCGCCGGCGGGCCCAACTGGAGAACGACCCGGCCTATCTGGACAGGGTGTTGCGGGACGGCGTGCGGCGGGCCCGGGCCATCGCCCGCCAGACCATCGAGGAGGTCAAGGAGGCCTGCGGGCTGGTGCGGGACCTGGAGACGTGGTCCTTCGCCGGCGAGGCCCGGCAGGCCATGCCCGAGAGGCACGAGCCGGTGCGACCCTAACGGCCATCAGGGTGTGGCCGGGCTACCGGCACCGGCCGCTTCCCGGCCCGCCGTCGCTTCCGCGGTGCCGGCCGCCGTCGCCTCTCCCTGGACCCACTTGAGGGCCCATTGCTCGAGGCACTGGAGCATCTGGCGCAGGGCCTCGCCTTTGGGCGTGAGGCTGTACTCCACCCATGGAGGCGTGGCCCGGACGACCTTCCGGGCGACGATGCCCTCTTCCTCCAGTTCCTTCAGCCTGCCGGTGAGGGTGGCCGAGTTGGGGTGGCCGATGGCCTCCTGCAGCTCGCAGAAGCGCCTGCTGCCGCGGCCCAGTTCCCGAAGGATGAGCAGGGTCCACTTCTTTTCCAGCATCCGGATGGCCTTGACCACGGGGTCCGGCTCCAGGCCCACGGCGTCGTTCCCTCCTCGCGCCCATTCTATCACGGGGCAGGGGGCGGAGCGGGCCTGTCCGGGCTGGATTCTCCGCTGTTGCCCCCGGTGCCGGCCCCCGGGCGCGCTCCTCCCGCCGGGGGCGTTTCCTCTCCGCCGTTCTCCTGTGGGGGCCGCGGGACCGGCCCGCGCCGCTCGGCCGCCAGCGCGGCCTGGACCAGGGCCATGAGATCGGCCTTGAGGGCGGGATCCTGCAGCAGCTCGCGCATCACGTTCACCAGCCGGCGCCGCAGCTCCGGGTCATCGGGGACGCCCTCCAGCAGATCGACGGTGTTCTCCAGCATGCGGGGCCGCGTCGCGGCTTCGGCGGACAGCGCCCGGGTGAGGCGGGCGTTCAGCTCCAGGTAGTTTCCGCGCAGCGCCGGATCGTCGAGCATCCGTCGCTGCTCGCGCAGGGTCTCGCCCAGGATGACGCGCCGGGCCTCCCGGTTCCTGGCGATCACCTCGCCGCGGCCGCGGGCCAGCTCCTGCTGGACCTGCGCGTCGTCGGCCAGGGCAGTGACCGCCTCCCGGGCGCGCTTGCCGGTGGCGGGCTTGGTCAAGGGCGACGTGCAGCCCCCGGCCAGCACCGAGAGGACGGCCACCGCGACCAGGAGGCGGCGCGCACCGGTCGAGGGACGCGGGTGCCGCAGGTCGCGGGTGGGCAACCGGAGAGGCCGGGAGAACGGGATGGCTCGTGGAAGGGTGTGCCTTGTCACCGCAGCTTCCTCCCTTCGGTGGTATCCCCGGGTTCTTCCCGGGGGTCCTACCCCTGGGAGCCTGCCGCCGGCAACCGGCGCCGGGGTGCCCTCCCTCGGGATCCGGGGCGGGGGGCTCCGGGGCGAGACGTAGGGTGTCCGGCCCGGGAGGCGGCCAATCCCTCGCAAGGGCCGGTTCGTCGCCGGGGGCGTGGTGTCCATGAGGAAACGGGGGATGGCGAGGATGAAGCGGGGGATGGCGAGCGGGTCCCACGTGAAACGGGATCAAAAATGAGAGTCGGTACGAGTTGCCGCCAGCCTTCTATTAGCTTACAATTCCGTGTAGATAACTCGAGATTCGTCCCGAGGAGGGATCCCCGTGGCCGAGGCCGTGGAAAGGGAGTTCCAGGAGCGCGGGTACGCGCACCCCGAGGTCCTGGTCAGCACCGAGTGGGTGGCCCAGCACCTCGACGAGCTCACCGATCCCAACAGCACCAAGTACCGCCTGGTGGAGTCGGACGAAGACGTGACCCTGTACGACCTGGGGCACATTCCCGGGGCCGTCAAGATCGACTGGCAGACGGACCTGCAGGATCCGGTGGTCCGCGACTACCTGTCGCCCGAGCAGTTCGCCAAGCTGATGTCCGAGAAGGGTATTGACAACGACACCACGGTGATCTTCTACGGCGACAAGAACAACTGGTGGGCCGCCTACGCCTTCTGGGTCTTCCAGCTGTTCGGCCACAAGAACTTGAAGATCATGGACGGCGGTCGCGCCAAGTGGGAGGCGGAGGGGCGGCCCCTGACCAAGGAAGTGCCCAGCTTCCCCAAGACCAACTACAAGGCCTCCAGCCGCTACGACGACTACATCCGGGCTTTCAAGGAGGACGTGCTGCGGCACATCGAGTTCAAGAAGCCGCTGGTGGACGTGCGCTCGCCCGAGGAATACTCCGGCAAGCTGCTTCACATGGCCAACTACCCGCAGGAGGGCGCGCTGCGCGGCGGCCACATCAAGGGCGCCCGGAACGTGCCGTGGGCCCGGGCCGTCAACCCCGACGGCACCTTCAAGTCCGCCGAGGAGCTGCGCAAGATCTACGTGGAAGAACAGGGGCTGAAGCCGGACGACGACGTGATCGTCTACTGCCGCATCGGGGAGCGGTCGTCCCATACCTGGTTTGCCCTGAAGTACCTCTTGGGTTTCGAGCGGGTGCGCAACTACGACGGCTCGTGGACGGAGTGGGGTAACCTGGTCCGGGCGCCCATCGAGCGCTAGAGGTGGGCGGGGCACCCGCCCTACCTGCTGCCAGAGAAGGCTACGGAGGGGCGGGGCCGGCGACCGGGCCGGCCCCCCCGCCCA
>QGUQ01000261.1 GCA_003242195.1 Bacillota bacterium
GCCTGACAAAGGGCCGGCCGCGCCTCCTCTCCCGGTCGGCACCAAGGACGTCCCGGGTGGACGCGTCTAGCCGGCGTGCCAGAGAACCTTGCCGAGGAACTCCCGCGCCCTCGGGTGGCCGGGGTCGCGGAAGAACTGCTCCGGCGGGGCCTCCACCAGGATCCGGCCCTCGTCCATGAAGACGATGCGGTGGGCCACCTCGCGGGCGAACCCCATCTCGTGGGTGACCACCACCATCGTATACCCCTGCCGGGCCACGTCCAGCATCACGTTCAGGACCTCGCCCGTCAGCTCGGGGTCCAGGGCGGAGGTGGGTTCGTCGAATAGGATCACCTTGGGCCGCATGGCCAGGGCGCGGGCGATGGCCACGCGCTGCTGCTGGCCGCCGGACAGCTTCGACGGCCGGTGGTGCATGCGATCCGCCAGGCCGACGCGACTCAGCACGTCCCGGGCGATGCGCTCCGCCTCGGCTCGGGGCATCCGGCGGACAGACACGAGCCCCTCCATGACGTTCTCCAGCGCCGTCATGTGGGGAAAGAGGTTGAACTGCTGGAACACCATCCCGATCTCCTGGCGCTTGCGGTTGAGCTCGGCCGAGGAGTCTTCCACCCAGCGGTCGCCCTGGCGGCGCCGGCCGATGGGCTCGCCGTCTACCAGGATCTCGCCTTCCTGGACGGGCTCCAGATAGTTGATGGTGCGCAGCAGCGTGCTCTTGCCGCTGCCGCTGGGCCCGGCGATCACCACCACCTCGCCCTGGTAGATGGTGAGGTTGATGTCCTTCAGGACATGCAGGTCGCCGAACCACTTGTTGACGCCCCGGAACTCGATCATGGGGCGCGCACCGGCGTCCTGCTTCGTATGGGAAGGGTTGATCTGGCTCCTATTCATACTGCTTCAACCGCCTCTCCAACAGCCCGCCGAGCAGAGTGAAAAGGGTGGTCATCATCAGATACCAGAAGGCGGCGTAGCCGAAGAACCAGAAGGGCTTGAGCGTCGCCGCCGATAGCTGCCGCGACCGGTGCATGAGCTCCACCAGACCCGTCGTCGATACCAGGGACGAGTCTTTGAGCAAGGTGACGAACTCGTTGATCATCGGCGGGATCATGCGCCGGTAGGCCTGGGGCAGGATCACCCGCCGCATGGCGAGGCCGTAACTCATGCCCAGCGCGCGCGCCGCCTCCATCTGCCCCCTCGGGATCGATTCGATGGCCGCCCGGATGATCTCCGCCAGGTAGGCGCCCGAGTTCAGGCTCAGGGCCAGCACGCCCGCCGGAAACGGGTCCAGCTTGTAACCGTACTGGGCCAGCCCGTAATACACAAGGGAAATCTGCACGAGCAGGGGCGTTCCGCGAAAGACCCAGGTGTACGTCGAGCCGAACCATCGCAACGGTGCCCACCGGGAGAGATTGCAAAGGGCGATGACCAGCCCGATGGCCAGGCCGCAAACGATGGACACCGCCGTTAACTGGAGAGTCAGGATCGCGCCTTTCAAGTAGAGCGGTGTGACGAATTCCAGGGCCCCGAACAGGCCCCTGGAAACCAGTGGTGTACCTCCTCCAGTGCCCATACCTGACCCCCTGTCCGCCAGGGCATCCGGTCGCCAGTCCCGCCTTCGTGGCTCTGCATCACGTAACGCCGGCGCCGCGAAGGAACCGCGGCGCCGGCGCACTGCCGGGTGGCCCGCAACCGGCTGCCCCCGTCACATTGGTTGCTCCCAACCGGCGCGCTGCGGGTGCACTTCGCCCGGGGCTGCCCCGTGACCCGCCAGCGCGCCGCGATCGTACCGGCCGCGGCCCGGCGCCCGGCAAGGGCGAGGGCGGGCCGTCAGGGCTTCTTCCCGAACCACTTCTCGTAGATCTGGTCGTAGGTCCCGTCGGCCTTCAGCTCGTCCAATGCCTGCTGTAGCGCCTGGACCAGCTCCGTCTCCCCCTTGGGCACGGCGATGCCCATGGGCATGGGCTGCAACACGTCGCCGACGATCTCGTACTGGTCCGGCTGGGTCTGCACGTAGTAGTAGGCCACCGGCTCGTCCAGGATCGTGGCGTCGGCGCGGCCGTTGGCCACCTCCTGCAGCGCGTCGGGGAACGACTGGAAGGTGACGACCTCGGCCCCCTCGACGGTGCGGGCCAGTTCCTCGTTGGTGGTCTCCAGCTGGACGGCGATCCTCTTCCCCTTCAGGTCCTCCAGGCTGCGGATGCCCTTGGGGTTGCCCTTCTTCACCACGATCAGCTGGCCCATCTCCACGTACGGGACGAAGTCGGCGCTGGCCTTGCGGTCCTCCGTGATGTTCATGGAGCTCATGACGGCGTCGAACTGCCTCGCCTGCAAGCCGGCCAGCAAGCCGTCCCAGTCCACGACCACGACCCGGTGCTCGACACCCAGCTTCTCGGCGATGGCCTTGCCCAGGTCGATGTCGAAGCCGATGATCTGCTCGGGGTTGCCGGGATCGGCGTACTCCATGGGCGGGTAGGCGCCGTCCGTGGCAAAGGTCATGTAACCCCGCTGCTTGATCTCGTCCAGCAGGGAACCGTTCCCCGCCTGCCCGTCGCCGCCGGCCTCACCTCCCGACTCGCTGGCACTGCCGCCACTTCCGGACGAGCCCGCGGGCTGCCCGCCACCGCCACACCCCGCCGCAAGGACCAGCAGACCGAGAACGGCCAGGACCGCCAGCCAGCGCTCCCAGCGCCGCCCAGCCTTCCGTGACGCCATGTCTCCCCCACCTCTCCTTCTACACCGTCGCACAAAAATACGACAATACGTTTGAAACTAAGGATTCGCTGTGGCGTAGCCAACTCCTTGCAACCTCCCTGGCATCGCGACTGAAAGCGGCGCCACCGGCGCCTTTGCGTCGGGATTTCCTCGATAATTGCGGCACCTGCGCCGGCATCAGGAAACAGAAGAGGAAACCGCGGGCCCGGCGCGAAAGCGGTTACCCATCGGGCTGGCGGGGTTACCCCTTTGGCGAAGCCCTGGATCCATTCGACAACGAGCGGTCATTCTCCGCGCGCACCCGGCCGTCGGATCCGTGCCCCCAGCGGACGGGTCGATGGCGTAGGGGCGCGCCAAAGGAGGAACGTCCTTGCAAGTCGACGTGGTCATCGCCGGAGCCGGCATCGCAGGGCTCAGCGTGGCCTGGCACTTGCGGGAGGCCGGCGTTCGCCGCATCGCCGTCATCGAGCGCCGGGGCGCCGGCACGGGCGCCACCGGACACGGCGCCGGGTTTCTCTCCCACTTCACGTGGAACGAACTGGACGCCCACCTGATCCGGCGCAGCGCCGAGCTGTACCGCGTGTTCGACGCCGAGACGGGCGCCGGGTTCTTCCGCACCACGGGCTCTTACGTGCTGGCCGGCCGACCGTGGCGGGGCGGGGCGAGTGAAACGGGCGAGGACGCTGCCGGCGGGAACCGGCGCCATGGTCCGGCGTCGGGCCCCGGGATCTCCTCCGGGATCACCGCACCGGGTGGCACCGGCGGAGAAGCGGAGGAGGAAGCCGTCGCCCGGGTCGTGCCGGCGCTGGAG
>QGUQ01000262.1 GCA_003242195.1 Bacillota bacterium
TTTGGGGGGGAACCCGGCGGGGGCAGCCCTGGGACGACGGCGCGCGCGGGGGCGGCGGGACGCGACGCCGCCGGGGGCTGGACATCCTTTCCTGGACGGAGGGAGGGTGACCGGTGGGTCTTCGAGATCCCCGCCCACCCGCCCCTGGCCGAGGTCCGCTTCGGGGCTGCGCCCGAAGGGCGGTGGACGGACGACCCCCAGGGTCGGCTGCGGGATCCCGGGCTCCCCGTCCGCTGGGAGGTCACGTGGCAGGCCGAGCCACGGGCTGGGGGGGACGGAGTCACCGGCAGGGGTATCCCCGCACCGACGGCGCCGACCTTCCTTCCCACGATCCCGCCGGGGGTGGAGGCGCCGGAACCCTCGGTCGAGCGGCCGCGCTGGGGGACGGAGCAGGGCGACCGTCAGCGCAGTGGCGGCGGTTCGTCCCGCCCGCCGGCGCCGCGGGGACGGGGCGCCGTGGAGTTGTTGCCGGACGGCATTCCCAGCCTCGAGGTCACCTCGACCTCCTTTCGTACCACCCACTGGAAGCCTATCGTTCGCGGCCATGCCCTCTGGCACTGGGACTTCGGCGATGGCACGGGATACGTGGATCCGGACCCGAACCATGCGGTCCATCGGGTCCTGCACCGCTTCCCAAGGGAAGGAACCTACACGGTCACGGCCGTGTCCTATGACGGGACGGGCCGGCCGCTGATCCGTTACAGGTGGCACGTGGTGATCCCCAAGGCCGACCTGGTGACCCGGGGTGCCCGGGCCGTCACCGGGGTGACTCCCGGCTTGCTCGACGACGCGGCGGCGCTGGCCGCCCGGGAACTGGTG
Source organism: Bacillota bacterium (assembly GCA_003242195.1). GTDB lineage: Bacteria > Bacillota > Sulfobacillia > Thermaerobacterales > Thermaerobacteraceae > ZC4RG37. The sequence continues at coordinate 820 of QGUQ01000262.1, forward strand.
CTGACCCGCGCCTTCTCCGTGGCGGCACCCCAGGCGCCGGAGGTGGATTTGCGCCTGGAAGGGCCGGTCGCGTGGGTGGTAGGCCGCCCGGCCCTCTTCCGGCTGGAGGCCCGGGTGCAGCATCCTCCCTTCACCGAGCGGGTACACCTGGAGTACGACCCGGGTCCCGTCTTCACCGTGCGCTGGCGCCGGCCGGGCCGCTTTCGCGTCGACGGTGCCGTCCGCGTGCGGGTGTACTACCGGATCAACGGTACCTCCATTGCCCTGACCAGCGTGTTCCGGGTCGACCGTACGGTGGATGTCCGCGTCCTGCACCTCTCCCGCTGACTAGGAGGAACGCCCGGTTGTCCGCGGTGCGGGCGTGGGGATATAATCGGGTGACCCCACACCCGGATGGTGAAGCCCGTGTCGACGAAGAAGAAGTTGGCCATCGCCATCGCCGTCGTGCTGGCCGGCATCGCCTACCTGGCCGTCCTGGGCTTCCAGAGCGCCAAGACCTATTACCTTTCGGTCGACCAGACGGTGGCCCAGGCAGAGCGGTTGGGCGATCGCTTCCTGCGCGTCAACGGCAAGGTGAGTCCGGGAACCATCGACTGGGAGGCCAAGACCGTCACCCTGCGGTTCGTGATGCAGGGCGAGGAAACGTCCCTCCCCGTCCTGTACCGTGGCGTCAAGCCGGACCTGTTGCGGGACGACGTGGACGTGGTGGTGGAGGGGCGCCTGCAAGAGGGCGTGCTGGTGGCGGAGCGGGTGCTGGTCAAGTGCCCGTCCAAGTACGAGGCGGCCGGCCAGCAGGCCAGGCGTTGACGAGTGCGGGGCGAGGTGGCGACCCGGGGCGAGTCCGAAGGATCGCCGCCTCGCCCTTGCCATGGACGGGCTCCGGAGCCAGCCCCGAGGGGCGGTGGGCGGCTCCGCGGTCAGCCTGCACGGAGTGCGTGACCGGTGAGGGACGAGCGGATGAAGCGAGGACCTGCCCTGGCCAGCGGCCGGCGCCGCCGTGCCGGCCGCTGGCTCTTGTGGTTGCTGCTCCTCTTGTGGATGGGCCAGGCCGCCGGTGCGCCGGAGCCGGCCGGTGCCGCCACCGGGACGGCGCCGGGCGCCGGGCCGGCAGGCCTCCGCTACGACGGCGTGCATGTCGTGGTGCGGCAGAATCCGGAAGGGGACCGGCTGGATGCCTTGCTGCTGGTCCAGGCCCGCAACACCGGGAGCGAAACCCTGGCACGGGTGCCCCTTCCCTGGCCGGAAGGCGCAGAGCTTGTGGCCGTCCGGGAAGCCCCTGCACCGGCGGTGGAGGACGATGGGCTCTACGACGAGCGCCCGCTGCCCCCCGGCACCCAGCGCCGGTACGGTTACCAGATACGCATCGACTCGCGGCAGACGGGCGGGCGGATCCTCTTGTTCCCGCCCGCACCGATCGAACGGTTCTACGTGCTCACCCGTGACGGGGAGCTGGTCGCCCGCTCGGACCTCCTGTCGGAAGGCGGGACCGTGGACGGCCGAGAGATGGGGGCGCCCGGCGTGCGGCTCCGCCTCTACCAAGGGGGGCCCCTGCCGGCTGGGACGGTGCTGCAGGTGGCTCTTCTCCCGCCCGGCATGCCGGCCGGGCCCGGGGAGGAGGGACTCCGCGCGGGGAGAGCCGTGCCCGGCGCCCTTTGGGCCGGCGGCCTGGTGGTGGCGGCCGGGGGCGCGCTCCTGGTCCTGGCCGCCCGCCGGCGGAGGGCCGGGCCGGCGGAGCTCCGGCGTCGGCGCCGGGAACTGATCCGGCAGATCGTGGACCTGGATCGGGCCCATGCCGCCGGGGAGATCGAACCCGAGGTCTACGCCGAGGAACGGGAACGGTTGCGCCAGGCGGCCATCACGTTGACCCTGGAACTCTGGGAAGGTGCGGGCGCCGGGACCCCATCGCCGGCAGGCGGCGCGGGTGGGGACGATGCCCCGTCCCGCACCGGGCGGGGGGCGTCGGCGCCGTGAACCGGCGGGACGCGGCTGCGCCACCGGCGCGGCTGGAGGTCGTGGACCTGGAACGGCGCTTCGGAGACCGGCCGGTCTTTCGGCACGTCAACTGGAGGCTGGGCTCCGGTGAGATCGGCGCGGTCCTGGGCCCCAACGGGGCCGGCAAGACGACGCTCCTGCAGGTCCTGGCCGGGCTGCTGGTGCCGACGGCGGGCCGAGTCTTCGTGGACGGGTACCCCGTAGGACCCGACGCCCCGGTGACCCGCCGGCTCGTCGGCTACATCGGGCACCGGCCGCTGTTGTACCCGGAGCTCACGGTGCTGGAAAACCTGCTCTTCTACGGCCGCCTGTACGGCCTGTCGGCATCCGAGGCGAAGGAACGGGCCCTGGCCGCCCTGCGGGACGACGGGCTGGACTTCGTCGCCGAGAAGCCGGTGCGGGAGCTCTCCCGGGGCACGGTGCAGCGGGTGGAGGCGGTGCGGGCCCTGCTCCACCGCCCGGCGCTGCTACTGTGGGACGAGCCCTTCACCGGCCTCGACCCTGGGGCGGCAGATCGCCTGGAGGACACCCTGGTCGCCCACCGCCGCCGGGGCGGTTCGGCCGTGGTGGTCCTCCACGACGTGGATCGGGCCCTGCGGCTGGCCGACCGCTTGCTGGTGCTGGCGGGCGGCGCCGGCCGGCAGCGGGGGGCCGCCGCCAACCCCCCGGCGGGGGTCCGGGGGGGGGGTGCGGGGGCCG
>QGUQ01000263.1 GCA_003242195.1 Bacillota bacterium
CGATGTTGTACTCGTTGGACATGAGGGTGGTGATCTGGCCGCGGTAGGTATCGTCGAACCAGCGCAGGACGGAGGGCCGGATGTCCAGGACGGTCACCCGCGCTCCCAGCCCCAGGGCGATCCGCGCGGCGTTACGGCCCACCGTGCCGCCGCCGATGATGACCACGTCCGCCGGCGGCACCCCGGGAACGCCGCCGAGAAGGATCCCGCGACCGCCGTGGACCTTCTCCAGCAGCCGCGCGCCGACCTGGGGCGCCATGCGCCCCGCCACCTCGCTCATGGGCGTCAACAGGGGCAGGGACCCGTCGGCCAGCTGGACGGTTTCGTACGCAAGGGCGGTCACGCCGCGGTCCAACAAGGCACGGGTCAGGGCCTCCTCGGCCGCCAGGTGGAGATAGGTGAAGAGCACGAGGCCCGGCCGGAAGTACCCGTACTCCGAGGGCACCGGCTCCTTCACCTTGAGGACCAGGTCGGCTTCCCAGACCCGCGCCGGGTCGTCCACCACCTCGGCCCCGGCCTCGCGGTAGCTGGCGTCGGAGAAACCACTGCCCTCGCCGGCGGACCGTTCGACCACCACGCTGTGGCCGGCCTGCACCAGAGCGTGGACGCCGGCAGGCGTCAAGGCCACCCGGTTCTCGTTGCTCTTGATCTCGCGGGGCACACCGATCCGCATCCTCGACCCCTTCCCGCCGCGCCCGCGGTCCCGGGACGATCGCCCCCGGGATGCGCGACCGGCGCAGTCTCGCAGCTGCCGGCATGCCCGGCGCCCTCGCCCAGAGGGGATGGGCCGGGAACCCGGCGCCTCCCATTCGCGAGCCGATGGTAGCACAGCCCAGGGGTACCGGCAAGGTGACCGGGGACCTCAGGCCAGCCAGCGGCCCAGGATGCGGATCAGGCTCGGGGCGACATACGCTTCGAGCAGCCCGGCTCCGCAGGCAAGGACGACCGCCAGGCAACCCAGCGCCATGTAACCGGACCAGGGCGCCACGGGCGGCGGCAGCCCCCTGCGCAGGCGGGCGAGGGTGATCTGGCCGGCGAAGCGCACGGCACCGGCGGACACCAGCGCCAGGGCGGGCACCTGAAGCAGGTTGGCCGGAAAAACGGCGGCCAGGGCCAGCAGGATCCCCATCCAGTGCCAGTGGGCGGTGAGGGCACCCACGGTGAACCCGATGGTGTAACCGTGGAGGAAGAGGAGGCCGAGGCTGACGGGCAGCCCGAGGACCAGCAGGCCGCATCCCCAGGCCAGGGCCACCTGCCCCACGTTGCTCCCGATGGCTGCCCGCCAGCGGGTCTCGCCGGAGCCGGCCTCTCCGGCGGCCGTCTCCCCGGCGAGCGCAGCCTCCCGGGCGAGGTGATCCAGATACTGGCCTACCTGGGCGCGGTCGCCGGGATCCAGGCGCACAAGCTGCAAGGCGCCCACCACGATGCCCGCCGTCAGGATCAGGAGCGACACCGCCAGGTAGGGAAGGTGCAGCCGGAGATGACGGGCCAGCGCCCGGGTCATGTAGTCGAGCATCCGCTGCCCCCCACCGGTGTTGTCCCTTCCACCGTATGCCCGTGGCCCGGCGGCCATGTGGGCGGCGGACGGAGGTTCCCTCACCGGCCCGCGGGGCTCTCCACCCCGTCGGTGCGGTCCGCCCCCTCCCCGGCCTCGCTCAGGAGGCCGCCGCGCTCGATGGCCAGCAACGCGATGAGCGTCTTGCCGTCCATGATCTCGCCCCGGGCGGCCATGGCCAGCGCCTCTGCCAGGGGCACGGCGCGCACCTCGATGTCCTCGTCCGGATCGGGCCGGCTGGGCCCCGGCTCCAGATCCTGGGCGAGGAAGAGCCACTTGAACTCCGTCGTGTACCCCGGCGACGGGTAGAACCGGGCTAGGAGGCGCCACGAGCGGGCCCGCAGCCCCGTCTCCTCCGCCAGCTCCCGCTGGGCTCCGGCCAGCGGGTCCTCCCCCGGGTCGCGGCGCCCTGCCGGCAGTTCCCATAGCGCGCGTCCCGCAGGTTCCCGGTACTGGCGGACGAGGATCACCTCGCGACGGTCCGTGACGGCAGCGATGACCACACTGCCCGGGTGTTCCACCACGTCTCGGGTGACCACGGTGCCGTCCCGCAGTCGCACGGTGTCCCGCCTTAGCTTGAAGACCTTGCCTTCAAAGACCGTCTCGCTGCGCAGGGTGCTCGCCAACGTGCCCTTCCCTCCCCTGGTGCCGGCCGGCAGCAGCCGCGGCGATGCCGGCCGCCAGCCCGGCATGGAAGAAGAGCGGGTCCGCCGCCAGGTCGCGGCCCATGCTCTCGGCACCGATCCCGCTGGCAGCCAGCCAGGCCGCGGCGCCTGCGGTGGGCACCTCCACCGGCACGCAGCCTGCAGCGGCGGCCAGCCGCGCCAGAGCCGCCGTTACCTGGCGGGGCAGGGCCCGGGGCAGCGGCAGCCACACGGGCCGGCCGATCAGGCCCAGTACCGCGGCGGTATGGTGACTGAGCCCGCGATGGCGTGGCCGCGGGTCGGCGGCGCTAAGCCGGGGCACGGCCAGGGCCCGTCCCCCCAGCTGGGCCGCCACCTGGAGCGCCCAGGCCTGCTCGATGCCCGAATGGCCGAGGGCCGAACCGCTGCCCAGCACCCCCGGGGCCATGGTCACCACTGCCAGGCTGGCCCCCAGGGCACGGGCGCACAACAGAGCCGAGGCTACGTTGATCGCCTCGCCGTCGCCGCCAAAGGCCTGGCCGGCCGTGATGGTGAACTGCAACCACCCGCGGCGACGCAGGCGTTCGACCAGTCGGCTGAAGGCCAGGGGCAGGGCACCCCCCTCGGTGGCGACGTAGACGGCGGGGCCCCGGCCGCCCGCCCACCACCACCCGGCCAGGACGGGGGCCAGCTGGCTGTGCAACTCGGCCACCACCACGGGTAGCCCATCGAGTCCCTCGGGTAGGGGGGCCAAGAGGTCTTCCAGTACCTCCACCCGGACCTGGAAAGGCGTATAGCGAAGCTTCATGAAGTGACCACGGCCCGGACCGGGTGCCCGCCCGGGCGCGGCGATGACGAAGTGGTAGCCGCCCGTTCCCAGCCCCAGCTCGACGGCGGTCGTGTTGAGCCAGACGCGATCGCCGGGCCGGACGCGGCCCGTCAGGTCGGAATAGGCGATGGCCCGCTCGATTCGGCCCTCCACCTCGACCTCCAGCTCCTGGCGCCGGGCCGTTTCCACCAGCACCGCCCGGACCCGGCCCCAACGCGCCCGCAACACCGTTTCCCGCCTCCATCCCGCCGGCGGTGCATCGGCCCCCGGCCGCCTGCGCCGCGGACCGCTGCGCAGGCCGTCAGGGGCCCGGTTCTTCCCCGCGACCCTCCCAGTCGGCGGCGGCAGCCGCTTGCCGCTCCGCCCCGCCGGCGGAGGCCACCGGACCTGCCGGCCCGCGCAAGGCCTCCGGCGGGGCCGGGGCCCCGCCGGTGGTACCCGCATCCCCTCCGGGGCCCCGGTACAGAGCCGGGCCCAGGCCCAACAGGCGGACAGCG
>QGUQ01000264.1 GCA_003242195.1 Bacillota bacterium
CGTATCAAGCCGTGGGTGCTGCCGCCCTTCAAGAGCCTGGTGGAAAAGGGCCGCATCACCGTCTTCTTCAACACGGTGGTGCAGGCCATTCTCCCGGACGCCGTGGACCTGGACGTGGCGGGCGAACCGCGACGGGTACCGAACGACTTCGTGTTCGCGTTGGTGGGCTTCCGGCCGGATCACAAGCTGGCGCGCCGGCTGGGCGTGCCCATCGACCCGGCCACCGGCGAACCGGTCCACGATCCGGAGACCATGGCCACGCCCGTTCCCGGCGTCTACCTGGCCGGCGTCGTAGCGGCAGGCTACGACGCCAATAAGATCTTCATCGAGAACGGGCGCTGGCACGGACAGCGCATCGTGGACCACATCCTGAAGAATCGGCGGGGAGAGGCCTGACCTCGCCCCAACCTTCTGTCGGGTGCCCGGGGGCGCACCCCCGTACCGGCCCCGTGGGGCGGCGACCGGGGCGGGCCCGGGCCCTCCCGTGCCGTGGCGGATGGCCGTGGCGCCGGCGGTCACTCCGCGATGCGCGAGAAGAAGACCGCCGTCACCGTCTCCGCCAGGTCCACGGGGCGCTCGTAGATGCGCTCCAGAAAGCGCGCCAGGTCCCGTGGAGAGCGGAGGTCCGGGTCCTCTGCGCGGAGCTCTTCTTCGGTCAGCTCCTCCAGGCGCTTGACCGTCACGCGGTCGATGACCGCCGCGAACAGCTTCTGGCGCGGCGCGAAACGGCTGCCGTAGGTGACCCAGACGATATCGCCTTCCCGGTACTTGTCCCGCTTGTCCCCCAGGCGGACGGTGCAGCGCTTCTGGGACGCCAGCAGGTGAGCCTGGTAGACGGTCGGGTAGAAATTGAGCGCTTTCACGGCGCGACCCTCCCCGGGCGACGCAACGCAGCCGGGCGACCGGCCCCGCGGCTCCCCTGCCGGGCATGGGGGCTCGCGCGGCGGGCCGCCCTTAACGCGCTATTCGGCCGGTTCAGGGTGCGATCCTGCTCCGGCCCGGCTGGCATACCCGTCCGCCCGGCGGGGTGGGGTGCGCGCGGCGGGTCGGCAATAGAGGAAGGCCGGCCGCGCGTTTCCCCTGGCGCGGCCGGCTCCTCGCCGGTCCTTCGTTCTCGATACGGGCTTATGATGGCGCGTTCTGGCGGAGCGTCCGGGAGGTTCAGCCCTGCTGCCGGGGATCCGGCGGGAGCGCCTGGCCGGAGGCCAGCGCCTGCTCCGCCAGGGCGATCATCCGCCGGACCATGTGCCCGCCCACGGCGCCGGCCTGGCGCGCCGGCACGTCACCCCAGTAATCTTCCGAGCCCTGCCGCACCGGCAAGCCCAGTTCCGCCGCGATCTCATATTTCAGGTTGTCGAGGGCGGGATGGGCCTCCTTGATGAGCAGGCGGTTCGTCTTCTGTCCCAGCGCCATCTCCTCGCACTCCTTTCCAGTCACCTGGAGTTACACACAGCGACCGTCCTTCGCCGAGCCGTCCTTGGCATCGGCGTTCTGAAGCATCGCGGGCTCCGGTAGGCACGCCGGACGTTGCTGGCCTTTGCTGTGGCTGTTGACCGTTGCTCGCGGTGTTCCGGTGGCTTCCCGGATCATAGGGTGCGCCCAGCGGCCGCGCGCGAGGCTCGCAAATAGGGGCGCTCCTGGGCGGTCTTGAGGGGAACCCCAGGAGGCCCTAAAGGGAAAATGGGAACGAGTCGCCAAAATAGTTTTGAAATGTTCGCTTCATAATAACAACGATTAAGCTTGCTAGACACGAAACGATGTGATACGCAAGGGGGTGTGGGCGCGTAAGCGATGCGTGCACGCGTCGAGCGCGCCCCTACGAGCACGGGGTGAGGGGGTTTCTCGATGTCCGTCGCAATTCGCCGCCAGGGCGATCCGCAACCCGCGGCGGCCGCAAGGGCCGGCTGGCTCGACCGGTTCTTCGCCATCAGGGCCAGCGGCTCCGATGTGCGGACGGAGGTCCTGGCCGGGGTGACCACCTTCGTCACCATGGCCTACATCTTGTTCGTCAACCCGCAGATCCTAAGCGCTGCCGGCTTGAACCCCAACGCCGTCCTGATGGCGACGGCCCTTTCGGCCGGCCTGGCCACCCTCCTCATGGGCCTGTTCGCGCGGCTGCCTTTCGCCCTGGCGCCCGGTATGGGCCTCAACGCGTACTTCGCCTACAGCGTCGTCATCGGCAAGGGCATCCCCTGGCAGACGGTCCTGGGCGCCGTGTTCCTCGACGGCCTGTTCTTCCTGATCATCAGCCTGCTGCCGATTCGCGAGCGCATCCTGCGCGACATCCCGCTGAACCTGCGCCTCGCCACCAGCACCGCCATCGGCCTTTTCATCGCCTTCATCGGGTTGAAGTCGGCGGGGCTGATCGTCGCCAACGAGGCAACCCTGGTGGCGCTGGGTGACGTGACGTCGGGGCCGGCCCTGCTGGCGCTCCTGGGGTTGGTCGTCACCGCTCTGCTGATGGCCCGCAGGGTCCATGGCGCCATCCTGTGGGGGGTCCTCTTCACCACGCTGGCCGGCACCTTGTTCAAGGCGCCCGACGCCAACGGGGTCATGCAGCCCGTGACCCGGCTGCCCGAGAGCCTGTCGGGGATCGTCCAGCTGCCGGACTTCAGCGTGCTGGGCCAGGTCGCCGGGCAACTGGACGTGGCCGGTGCTCTGGGCCTCGGCCTGATCACGGTGGTCTTCACCTTCACCTTCGTGGACATGTTCGATACCGCCGGCACCCTGGTGGGCTTGGGCACCAAGATGCGCGTCATCGACGAGAAGACAGGGCACTTCCCCGGTGTCGGCCGCGCCCTGATCACGGACGCGCTGAGCACGATGATGGGCGCGGTCCTGGGCACCTCGCCGGTGACCACCTACGTGGAGAGTGCCGCCGGCATCAGCCAGGGCGGGCGCACGGGCCTCACGGCGGTTGTCACGGGGTTGCTGTTCCTGGCCGCGGTCTTCTTCTGGCCGCTGGCCGGCGTGATTCCGGCCGCGGCCACGGCGCCGGCGCTCATCATGGTCGGGCTGCTGATGATGGAGCCCATCCGGCGGCTGAACCTGGACGACATCACCGAGGCGTTGCCGGCCTTCCTGACGGTGATCGGCATCCCGCTGACCTTCAGCATCGCCACCGGCCTGGTACTGGGCATCGTCTCTTACGTGGTGCTGAAGCTGGTCACCGGGCGGCTGCGCGAGGTGTCCGTGACCATGTGGATCCTGGCGGCGATCTTCATCGCCTATTACGCCGCCCAGGGCGGTACCGTGTGAACGTTGCGCGTCCTCCGCGCGTCGTCACAGCGGGCCGGCGCCGGGCCGCGCCAGCGGCCGCGCCGGCCCTTTCGCATGCGACCGCCGTCACGACGAGGACCCTGAACCCGCGGCACCCGGCGATTCCACTTCCGCGAGCTCCCGCAGGAAACGACGCGCATTCTCGCGGAACCGGGATCCCGCGGCGCGGACGGCACCCCGATGATCGGAGGTGCGGGAGCGGACGACCCGGGCG
>QGUQ01000265.1 GCA_003242195.1 Bacillota bacterium
ACCCTTAGCATCCGGAGGGTCCTCACGGGGCTCGTCCTGGCTCTGCTGGTGGGGGTTCCGCTGGGGTTGCTCACCGGTTCCCGCCGGGGGGTGGAGCGGGCCACGGCTCCCCTCTTCCAGTTCCTCCGCACCATCTCGCCGCTTTCGTGGATGCCCATCGCCGTCATGCTCATGGGAGTGGGCGACCGGGCCGTGGTCTTCCTGGTCTCGGTGGCAGCCGTGTGGCCGATCCTGCTCAACACCGCGGCGGGCGTGCGCAACCTCGATCCCGGCTGGTTGCTGGTGGCCCGGGGCGCCGGTGCCGGGCCGGCGGGCACGCTGGTCTACGTCATCCTGCCGGCCATTCTGTCCCATTGGGTCGCCGGGGTGCGGCTGGCCTTGGGCATCGCCTGGGTGATCCTGGTGCCTGCGGAGATGCTGGGGGTCACCAGCGGCCTCGGCTACCTGATCCTCGATGCCCGGGACCGCCTGGCCTACGACCAGCTGGTGGCGGTGGTGCTGGCCATCGGGGCCATCGGCTTTCTGCTGGACGGAGCCGTACGGGCGCTGGAGGCGCGGTGGGGGTGGCAACGTCGATGAGCGACCCGCGGCCCCGGTTGGGGGTACCCGTCGACGAGTGGGAGACGGACGTGTTGGTGATCGGAGGCGGCCTGGCCGGCCTGGTGGCCGCCAGGGTCGCCGGCACTGCGGGTGCGCGGGTGACGGTTCTGGCCAAGGGCTTCGCCGGCGCCGACGGCGTGAGCCCGTTCGCCGGCGGTGTGGCCCTCTGCCTCTTTCCCGAGGACGACCTGGACGCTTTCCTGGACGAACACGAGTGGGCGTGCGAGGGGCTGGTGCACAGGGAGGCCGTCACCCGCGTCGCCGCCATCAGCGGCCGGCTCTGGGAATGGCTGGCCGCCCAGGGCGTGCCCGTGGAGCGGGAGCCGTTGGGCACGCTGCGGCGCCGCTGGCTCCGGGTGGGTGGCCGCTCCCGGGTACCGCGCCTGGCTCTGGAAAGTGTGTCCTTCATGCGGCACCTTCGCCGGTGTGCCCTGGCGGCAGGAGCCCGTATCCTCGACCACGGTGTTGTGACGGAACTGCTGACGGGGGAGGACGGCGGTGTCGCCGGAGCGGTGGGTTTCCGGTACCAGGAAGGGAGGCTGTTCCGGATCCGGGCGCGAGCGGTGGTCCTGGCTGCCGGCGGGTGCGCCTGGCGGGGGGCTCACATGGGCGTCCACTCGGCCATGGGCGAAGGGTATGGGCTGGCCGCCCGGGCTGGGGCGGAACTGGCGTCCATGGAGTATTGCACCAGCTATATCGCGACCTGCAGCCTGTTCGACAGTCACGGGCAGGACGTCCTGGCTGCGTTGGGCGGCCGGTTCCGCAACCGCCTGGGCGAGAACATCCTGGAGCGGCACGGCGAGCCGGATCCGGCCCCGCCCCAGCGGCTGACCCTGGCCATGCTCACCGAGTGGCTGGAGGGCAGGGGACCCGTCGTCTTCGACCTGCGTGCGATCCCGGCGGAGCGCCGCCGCCAGTGGGAGCGGGACTTTCCCCTGGTAGCCAGGGCCCTGGCCCGCACGGGCGTCGACGTGTTTGCCCAGCCGGTCCCCTGGATCCCCGGCTTCACCGGTTCCATCGCTGGCAGCGGCGGCGTGCGCACCCTCGACCTGGCCGGCCGGACGACGGTGCCGGGCCTGTTCGCGGTGGGAGACACCGCTTGCCGTACCCCGGTGGTGGGTGCCGGCAGCGGCCTTACTTATTTGAATCTGTCCTGGGCGCTGGCCAGCGGGTACTGGGCGGGAGCCGCCGCGGCTGAGCTGGCCCGCGAAGGCCTGCCCGCCCCGACGGAGCCGGCGGTCGAGGCCGAGGCCTGGAACCGGGCCCTGGCCCCCCTCGGCAGGGAAGGGGGGACCCGTCCCGTCGACGTGCTCCGCCGTCTCCAGCGGCTGGTGGTGGATCCCGAGCGGAACTTCTTCCGCAGCGCCGCGGGCCTAAAGTCTTCCTTGCGCGACCTCGAGGGGGTCTGGGACGACGTCTGCCGTTTGGCGGCGGCCGACTGGCATGACCTCGTGCGATGCCACGAGGTGGAGCACGCGACCCTGACGGCTCTGGCCATGTTCAGCAGTGCCCTGGTCCGCCAGGAGACCCGGGGCTGGCACCGGCGGCTGGACTTCCCCCGCCGGGATGACACCCACTGGCGGCGCTGGACCGTGGCACGGCTGGAGCCCTGCGGGGAACGGCCGGCTTTCCGGGTCCACACGATCGCCTTGGAGGACCCGGCCGCCTTCGACGCCCGGTTACCCGCTGCCGAGGTGGGGGTCCTGCCATGATCGAGCGTGTGGACGTGGAGCGCTGCGTCGGCTGCCGGCTCTGCGTGCGGGTGTGCCCCCTGGACGTCTTCCGCATGGATACGGACCAGCGGGGCCGGCCCGTGGCCCGCATCGTCTACCGCGACGACTGCCAGACCTGCTTTCTCTGCGAGGAATACTGCCCCGTCGACGCCCTCTTCGTCGCTCCCGAGCGGGGAGCCCTGCATGCGGTGTGGCCCCCCGACATGGCTGCAGAGGGGGCGAGCCCGATTCCACCTCCATCGCGTCGACAGATGCCATCGGGTGATTGACACCCTGAGGGAAGATCGGGTAGAAGTAGGATTGATATCGTATTGCACCCTCCTTTTGCCTGTATCGGTAGCTGAAACCGTGCCCGGGTAATCGAATTCGTCGCTTTCTCCCACTTCGCAGTGAACATCAAGGTTCGCCAGCGGTCGACGGCGGTCGGTCGTCCGTGCACTGCGGGGGAGTCCGGCGGCGGGCGCCCCCGCACCAGCCCCGCCGAGGAGGGGGATCATGTCGGCGGTCGTCGAGCGCGCGAGAGGGGAACGCCCCCTCGAGCAGGAGCTCATGGAGCGCCTGTCGGAGCCCCGCACGATGGAGCTCCTGCTGCGCCTCCTGGACAAGCTGGACCAGGTGGTTTTCCTCCTGGACACGATTGAGCAATTCCTGCGCCGCGGACCGGAAATCGCCGATGCCCTCAACGAGACCGTCATCGCCATGCGGAAGGGCGTCGGGGCCGAAGGGCGGGCGCCATGGGAAGACCTGCTGAGGGGCCTGTCCCGCCTAAAAGAGGTTCTCGAGTCCCCCCAAGTCCAGGCCCTCTTCAGGTCCGCCGTCCTCGACGCCCGCTCGGTGGCCGTGGTGGGCAAGGCCGCCCGGGCCATGGTCGAGGCGTCCGCCGAGGTGTCGCGGGAACCGAGGCGCATTGGCCTGGTCGGGTTGTTGCGCGCCCTGGGGGATGCGGACGTGCAACCGGCCCTCCACTTCGTCCTCGCCTTTGCCCAGCGCTTCTCCCGGGAACTGGCCGAGGGGACCAACGGCATGCCGGGGAATGGCCTCCAGGGCGGTCGCGACCCGGCCGGCGATTCCCAGCGGAATGGCGCGCCGGCCCTCTGATCGATGCACGAGCTGTCCATTGCCCAGAACCTGGTCGAACTGGCGGAAGA
>QGUQ01000266.1 GCA_003242195.1 Bacillota bacterium
CCCTACCCACCGGGTGACCCCGTTTTCCACCCCCCGGGCCCTCCAGGTGGCCCCCACGTCCGGGCCCAGGGGCGTGCGGGCCCGCGTGGGCTTGAGGCCGAAGACCCCGCAACAGGAGGCGGGGATCCGGATGGACCCGCCGCCATCGTTGGCGTGGGCCATGGGGACGAACCCCGCCGCCACCGCGGCCGCCGAGCCACCGCTGGAGCCGCCGGTGGTCCGGTCGGGATCCCAAGGGTTGCGGGTGGGGCCGAACAGCCGTGGCTCCGTGGTGGGGACGAGGCCGAACTCGGGGGTGTTGGTCTTGCCGATGACGATGAGTCCTGCCTTCTTCAAGCGGCGCACCAGCTCGCTGTCGTAGGTGGGGACGTAGTCCTTGAGGAAGGCCGACCCCGAGGTCATGGGCACCCCGGCGTAGGCGGGCCCCAGGTCCTTCAAGAGGAAGGGCACGCCCGTGAAAGGCCCGTCGGGAAGCGGCTCGCTGGCGGCCCGCCGCGCTTCCTCGTACATCGGGGTCACCACGGCGTTGAGCCGCGGGTTCAGCCGCTCGATGCGCCGGATGGCGGCCTCCACCAGCTCCAGCGGGGTGATCTCCTTCTTCCGGACCAGTTCGGCCTGGGCGGTGGCGTCCAGGCGGGCCAGCTCGTCCATGGGTTCCGTCCCCCTCGATCTCCGGGCGTTGGTAGGAATCGCCTTCGCCGGACCGAAGGAAAAACCTGCAAGCTGGCCGCGCGGGAGGGCATGACGGATGAGCATCCTGGATCGCTTTCGCCTGGACGGCAAGGTCGCCCTGGTCACCGGGGGCAGCCGGGGGCTCGGCCTGCAGATCGCCCAGGGCCTGGGCGAGGCCGGCGCGGCGGTGGCCTTCACCGCCCGCCGGGAGGAGGGGCTGCGGGAGGCGGCACAGCGGCTGCGGGAGCAGGGGATCCGCTGCCTGGCCGTCCGCTGCGACGTCACCGACTACGACCAGGTGGTGGCGGCCGTCCAGCGCGTCGTGGAGGAGTTGGGGGGCCTGGACATCCTCGTCAACAACGCCGGCGCCACCTGGGGGGCGCGCTTCGACGAGATCCCCCTGGAAGCCTGGGACAAGGTGATCCGGACGAACCTGCACGGCACCTTCTACATGAGCCGCGAGGCGGCCAAGGTGATGATCCGCCAGGGGCGGGGCGGGCGCATCATCAACATCGCGTCCATTGCCGGGCTGCGTGGCAGCGACCCTCGGGTCATGCAGACGTTGCCCTATAACACGGCCAAGGCGGGCGTGATCAATTTCACCCGGGACCTGGCGGTCAAGCTGGCGGAACACGGGATCACCGTGAACTGCATTGCGCCCGGGTTCTTCCCCACGAAGATGACCCGGGGCATCCTGCAACAATTTGGCGAGGTGATCCGACAGCATGTGCCCCTGGGCCGGCTGGGTGGGGAGCGGGACCTGCAGGGGGCGGCGTTGCTCTTCGCCTCGGAAGCCGGGGCCTACATCACGGGTCAGGTTCTCGCCGTGGACGGCGGCATGACGGCGTGGTGACCGGCAGGCTTGGAGTACCGCGGCCGAGTCTTTCGGCCCAGTCTCCGGAATCGATGCGCCGGGGCCCCTCCTTCGGCTGCTTGGGCCCGACACGAACCGTGTTTCCTCGCCCGTTGACGGCGGGGCTGCCGCCGCCCTACGATGGACTTGGGAAAGCGAATCGAGCAGGGCAGTCGGTACCGGGGGTGCCCGTTGAGGGCTGAGAAGCGCACGTTGACGTGCGCTACCCTTCGGACTCGATCCGGGTAATACCGGCGTGAGGAAGGTACCGCAACGCCGCCCTGGCGGCGCCGCAGACCGCACCTCCGCCCGGAGGTGTTTTTTCTTCCCGCCTGCTTCCCGCGAGTCCCGCCCCCGTTCCGTACTGCCCCGGAAAGGGGGCCTTCCCATCGATGTCTGTCATATCTCCGCGGCCTTCCCGGTCCCTGCGCTTCTCCGAGATCGTCATGCTGGCCTTCGTGGGGGTTGCCTGCTCGGCGCTCTACATGGTGTGGTGGCAGCCCTACGAGATGGTCAGCGCGGTGCATCCCGCCCTGGGCGAGGCCGTCACCGGCATATGGTACATCGCCAGCATCGTGGCCGCCTACATCATCCAGAAGCCGTGGGTGGCCTTCTGGGCCGAGCTGCTGGCGGCCGCGGGCGAGCTGCTGCTGGGCGGCCCGGGCGTTCTCCAGCTGCTTGCTTACGGAGGCCTGCAGGGCCTGGGTGCCGAGGCGGCCTTCGCCCTCTTCCGGTACCGCCGTTTCGACGCACCGGTGCTGGCCCTGGCCGGTGTGCTGGCGGCTCTGACCAGCATTCCTCTCGATGCTGCCTTCGGCTACCTGACCCTGACCCCGGGCACGCTGGCCATCGCCTTGACGGTGCGGTTGCTGAGCGGCGCCGTCCTGGCAGGCCTGGCCGGCAAGGCCATCGTCGACGGCCTGGTGCGGACCGGGGTGCTGAACGCGTACGCCGTGGTACGCCGGCGGCGGGATAGCGATGCCAGCATGGCCGGGTGAAGGGCGGCCCGCGGCCGGCGCGGCCGTCGCCGAGCGCCCTGCCGGCTCGGCGGTAGCCGCCGCCTGCCGGAGCCTGACGGTGCGGTACCCGGACCGGGACCGTCCCGCGGTGCGCGACATCGACTTGGTGGTGGAAAAGGGCGAGCGCGTCCTCCTGCTGGGCCCCAGCGGATGCGGCAAGAGTACCCTGGCCTACGCGCTGGCCGGCCTCATACCCGACATCGTCGAGGCCACGGTTCAGGGCGAGCTGGTCAAGCCCGCACGGGCGGGCGTGCTGTTCCAGGACCCGGAGGCCCAGTTCTGCCTGTTCACCGTCGAGGACGAGGTCGCCTTCAGCCTCGAAAACCGTCGCCTGCCTCCGGAGGAGATGCCACCGCGCATTGCCGCGGCGCTGGCGGCGGCCGGCCTGGAGGTACCCTGGGACCAGCCGTTGCGCGAGCTGTCGGGGGGCATGAAGCAGCGCCTCGCCCTGGCCACCATCCTCGCCCTGGAGCCAGAGGTTCTGTTCCTGGACGAACCCACCGCCCAGCTCGACCCGGCCGGCGCGGTCCGGGTCGTGGAGGCCATCCGGCGGGTCAGTACCGGCCGTACCGTGGTGATCATCGAGCACAACCTGGACTTCGTCATCGACTGGGTGGACCGGGTGGTGCTCTTGCGGCCGGACGGCACGCTCCTGGCCGACGGCGCCCCGGCCAGCGTCCTGCGCCGCCACGAGCAGGAGCTGGAACGGTTCGGCATCTGGCGCCCCCGCAGTTGGGGGCCCTTCTGGGCCGGGCGGGTCCCGCCGGCCCGGCCGGAGCCACGGGAGGAGCGGGCAGCGCCGCCCACCCTGCCGGGGTCTTCTACAGCGCCGGTCTCTCCGGCGCCGGCGACGCCGGTGCCCGGCGGGGACAAGCGTGGGTCCCAGGCCGGTGGAGCAGGACCCCGTAGCGC
>QGUQ01000007.1 GCA_003242195.1 Bacillota bacterium
TGTAGACAGAGGTCTTGCGGCGGGCGCTGAAGCGAGCGTGGAATGTCGGCGGGACCTCGTCGGCCCAGACGGCCACCACGTCGCCCGGCAGGAGCCCCTGCAAGGCGGGGACCAGGCGCCCCGTGGGGAAGGGACGGGAGGTGCGGAAGTTCACCACCTGGGCCCGGGCGTGGACGCCGGCGTCGGTACGGCCGGCCGCCACCACGCGGACGGGATGCCCGAACAGCCGGGTGAGGGCGTCTTCCACCACGGCCTGGACCGTGCGGCGGCCCGGCTGGCGCTGCCAGCCGGCGAACTCGGACCCGTCGTAGGCCAGGACCAGGCGCAGGTTCCGGACCGGCTCCTCCCGGCCTGCCGCTGGGTCCCGGCGCGCCGGCTCTGGTTCGTCCCGTTGCTCCGGCTCCTTCACCTTTCCAGCCTCCCCTCCCCGGCATGGCCTGGCGCGACGAGGGCGATGGCGCCACCCCCGAAGCCCGCTCGGCCCCGGCTCCCTGCCGCGGGCCGTCTCCCGGTCTCTCTGGTCCCCTACGAGCGGTCCACCACCAGGGCCAGAACCATCGCGGCCAGCACCAGGAGGGCGGCCAACGCGTCCCCCCGGCCCGGGCGTAGCTCCCGATATCGCGTCCGGCCCACGCCGCCCCTGTAGCAGCGGGCTTCCATGGCCAGGGCCAGGTCGTCGGCCCGCCGGAAGGCGCCGACGAACAGCGGCACCAGGAGAGGCACGAGGCTGCGCGCCCTCTGTAGCGGCCCGCCGCGGGAGAAATCGGCGCCGCGGGCCATCTGGGCCTTCATGATCCGCTCGGCCTCCTCGGCCAGGGTCGGGATGAACCGGAGCGCGATGCTCATCATCATCGCCAGCTCGTGGGCGGGCACGCGCCGCCCTAGCGGCCGCAACAGGGCCTCGATGCCGTCGGTGAGGGCGATGGGCGATGTGGTCAGGGTCAGGACCGAGGCGGTGGTGACCAGCAAGACCAGGCGCACCACCAGCCGCAGGCCGAGCTCCAGGCCCTCCCGCGTGGCGGTCAGGGGCCCCAGCCGCACCAGCGGCTCACCGGGCACGACGAACAGGTTGAGGGCCAGGGTCAGGACCAGCAGGAAGAGAACCGGCCGCAGGCCGCGGAGCACGTAAAGGGGCGACAGGCGCGTCAGCGCCACCACCGCCACGGTCACCGCGGCCATGACGGCGTAGGCCTCCCAACGGCGAACCAGGAAAAGGACGACCACGTAGAGTCCGGTCAGGAGGATCTTCGTGCGCGGGTCCAGGCGGTGCAGGGGCGAGTCTCCCGGTACGTGCTGGCCGATGAGCAGGTCGCGCATCACCGGCGCCCACCCCCCGTGGCCGGCGGCCGCGAGGACCGGAAAAGGGGCAGGCGGTCGGCCACCGCCAGGAGCGCCCGCTCGGCCTGATCCACGCTCAACACGGCCGGAGGAACCGGCACGCCCCGCTGATGCAGCTCGCCCATGAGCTGGGCGACCGCCGGAGGGCGCAGGCCGCAGGCTGCCAGCACGTCCTGGCGGGCGAACACCTCCGCTGCCGGGCCGTCGGCCACCACCCGGCCGTCCCGCAACAGGATCACCCGTTCCACCAGGGCGGCCAGCTCGTCCATGTCGTGGGAGACCAGGACGATGGTGAGCCCCGCCTCCCGGTGCAGGCGGCGCAGGTGGGCCAGGAGCTCGGCGCGCCCCTGGGGATCCAGCCCGGCGGTTGGTTCGTCCAGCACCAGGGTACGGGGCCGCATGGCCAGGACACCCGCGATGGCCACCCGGCGCATCTGACCGCCGCTGAGGGCGAAGGGAGAACGCTCGGCCAGCTCGGGAGGCAACCCCACCAGGTCCATGGCCTCCCGCACGCGGCGGTCCACCTCGTCGTCGGGCAATCCCTGGTTGCGGGGCGCGAAGGCGATGTCCGCGAAGACCGTCTCCTCGAAGAGTTGTTGCTCCGGGAACTGAAACACCAGCCCGACGCGCCGGCGGGCCTCGGCCAGCCGCCGGTGTTGTTCCGGGCCCGGCTCCCACAGGTCGATGCCGTCCACCACCACGCGGCCGGCGGCGGGCTTGAGCAGCCCGTTGAAGTGCTGCACCAGGGTGGATTTCCCGCTGCCCGTGGGCCCGGCCAGCCCCACCAGCTCCCCGTCGCCGATGGTGAGGTCGATGCCGCACAGGGCCTCCCGCCGTCCCGGCCCCCGCTCGTCATAGACGTGGTGCAGCCCTTCGATCACGATCGACATAAGGCCTTCACCATGTCCGGCACCGACAGGATCCCCGGCGGCAGCGGCCAGCCGCGACGCCGCAGGCGGTCCGCCAGGTCGGTCATGGGCGGGACGTCGAGCCCGTGACGCCGCAGCCATTCGACTCGCTGGAAGAGCTCCCGCGGCCGCGCCACCAGCAGTACGCGGCCCCCTTCCATGACGACGACGCGGTCGGCCAGGGCCGCCTCGTCCATGAAATGGGTGATGAGGACGACGGTCATGCCCCGCTCCCGGTGCAGCCGCTTCACGGTGGCCAGTACCTCGGCCCGTCCGGCGGGGTCCAGCATGGCGGTGGCCTCGTCCAGCACGATGCACGCCGGTCCCATGGCCAGCACGCCGGCAATGGCGACCCGCTGCTTCTGCCCGCCCGAGAGGCGGTGGGGGGCGTTGTGGCGCCGCTCCCACATGCCCACGGCGCGCAGGGCCTCCTCCACCCGGCGGGCGATCTCGGGACGGGGGAGGCCCAGGTTCTCGGGACCGAAGGCCACGTCCTCCTCGACGGTGGTGGCCACCAGCTGGTTGTCCGGGTTCTGGAAGACCATCCCCACGAGCCGCCGGATCTCCCACACGACGCCGGGGTCGTCGGTGCGCAGCCCTGCCACGCGAACCTCGCCGGACGTGGGCAGGAGCAAGGCGTTGAGATGGCGGGCGAGGGTGGACTTCCCCGAACCGTTGGCCCCGATGATGGCCAACAATTCACCCCGGCCTACCGTCAGATCGACTCCCCGCAGGGCCTCGACCTGATCGGGCTGACCGGGGTTGAAGACGTGGGTCAGCTGCCGAATCTCGATCAGTGCGTCCACGGGGCCCGGCCTCCCCGCCGCGGCGGTCCCCCGACTCACACCAGCTCCAGCAGCGCCATCGGGGCGCCGTCGCCCCGGCGGGGCTCCAGCTTGAGGACCCGCGTGTAACCGCCCGCGCGGTCGCTGTAGCGGGGCCCGATGACGTCGAAGAGCTTCTTGACCACCTGCTTGTCG
Source organism: Bacillota bacterium (assembly GCA_003242195.1). GTDB lineage: Bacteria > Bacillota > Sulfobacillia > Thermaerobacterales > Thermaerobacteraceae > ZC4RG37. The sequence goes on from QGUQ01000007.1 coordinate 3,227, forward strand.
TAGAGTACCGCCAGGGCCTGGCGCCGGGCGTGCAGGTCCCCCCGCCGGGCCAGGGTGATCAAGTGCTCGGCCAGGCGCTGCGCCTCCTTGGCCCGGGCCTCGGTGGTGCGGATGCGCTCATGCTGGAAGAGCGCCGTCACCAGGTTCCGCACCATGGCCTGGCGCTGGTCGGTGGGACGGTTCAAGCGCGACTTGTGCGCCATGGTCTTCCCCCCTGCCTGCAGCGCCGCGGCATCAATCCTCAGGCTGCTTCAACGAGAGCCCCAGGGCGGCGAGCTTCTCCTCGACCTCTTCGAGGGACTTCTTGCCCAGGTTGCGCACCTTCATCATGTCCTCGGGGGTCTTCTCCACCAGCTCGCCGATGGTATTGATGCCGGCCCGCTTCAGGCAATTGTAGGAGCGCACCGACAGGTCCAGCTCGTCGATGCTCATCTCCAGGAGCTTGTTCTTCGCCTCGTCTTCCTTCTGGACCATCAGGTCGACGTCCTTGGCCTTGTCCGTCAGGTTGACGAACAGGGCCAGGTGGTCGGTCAGGATCTTGGCCGCCAGGCTGGCCGCCTCGTCCGGAGCCACGGTGCCATTGGTCCAGATCTCCAGCGTCAGCCGATCATAGTCGGTGATCTTGCCGACGCGCGTGTTCTCGACCTGGAAGTTGACCTTGCGAATCGGGGTGAAGATCGAGTCAACGGGGATCACGCCGATGGTCCGGTCCGGCTTCTTGTTCCGCTCCGCGGGAACGTAGCCGCGCCCGCGCTGCACGGTCATCTCCATGAACAGTCGGCCGTCCGGCTCCAGCGTGGCGATCAGATGATCGCCGTTGACGATCTCCACCTCCGGCGGCGCGATGATGTCGGACGCCCGGACCTCACCCTCGCCCTCGGCCTCGATGCGCAGGACCTGGGGCTCGTCCGTGTGCATCTTGATGGCCAGTTCCTTGAGGTTGAGGATGATCTCCGTGGTGTCCTCCACCACGCCGGGAATGGTCGAGAACTCGTGCAGGACGCCCTCGATGCGGACCGTGGTCACCGCTGCCCCCGGCAGCGACGAGAGCAACACGCGGCGCAGCGCGTTGCCCAGCGTGATGCCGTACCCGCGCTCGAGCGGCTCGACGACGAACCGGCCGTACTTGCCGTCGTCGCTGATCTCCACGGTCTCGATGGTCGGCTTCTCCATCTCGAGCATGACTCCACCCCTCCTGTCGAGCCGCCGACAGCGGGCCGCTCCGGGATCAGACGCGGCGCCGCTTCGGCGGGCGGCACCCGTTGTGCGGGATCGGGGTGACGTCCTTGATCACGGTGACGTCCAGGCCGGCGGCCTGCAGGGAGCGGATCGCCGCTTCCCGCCCGGGACCCGGACCCTTCACCCAGACCTCGACCTCTCGCATGCCGTGCTCCATCGCCTCGCGAGCCGCCTGTTCAGCGGCCAGCTGCGCCGCGTAGGGCGTGCCCTTCTTGGAGCCGGTGAAGCCGTTGGTACCGCCCGAGCCGTAGGCGATGGCGTTGCCCTGCATGTCGGTGATGGTGACGATGGTGTTGTTGAAGGTGGACCGGATGTGCGCGATCCCGCGTTCGATGTTCTTCCGGTCCTTCCGGCGCAGCCGGGCCGACCCGCCTCGCCGGCCGCCCCGGCGCGGAGCGCCACTGCGTGCCATCTGCCAGCCCCCTCGTGCTCAGCCTCGTGGTCCGGCGTACCGGGATCACTTCTTGCCCGGCCGCTTCTTGCCGGCCACGGTCTTCCGCGGGCCCTTTCGGGTGCGGGCGTTGGTCTTGGTACGCTGCCCGCGGACGGGAAGACCGCGGCGGTGCCGCAGGCCGCGGTAGCAGCCGATGTCGATCAGGCGCTTGATGTTGCGCTGGACCTCGCTGCGCAACTCGCCCTCAACCTTGTAGTCGCGCTCGATGATCGCGCGCAGCCGGTTGATCTCGTCCTCGGTCAGGTCGCGTACGCGCGTGTCGGGATTGACCCCCGCCTTCGCGAGGATCTCGCGGCTGCGAGACAGGCCGATCCCATAAATATAAGGAAGCGCGTACTCGACGCGCTTGTCGCGCGGCAGGTCCACGCCTGCGATGCGGGCCATCAGGACACCTCCAGGTTCAACCCTGTACCTGCTTGTGCTTCGGGTTCTCGCAGATCACCCGCACCTTGCCCTTGCGGCGAATGATCTTGCACTTGTCGCAGATGCGCTTCACCGACGGACGTACCTTCATGACGAAAGCCTCCTCGCGGTCTCGCTGCCTGGGCAGGAGGCCGGTGGGATCGCGTGCCTGCTGTGGTCGGGCCTGGACCGCGGGTCGCTCGCGACCTCGCCCGGCCGTGGCGGCCGGGCGTCAGTTCCGGTGCCGGTACGTGATCCGGCCCCGGGACAGGTCGTAGGGAGACAATTCCAGGGTCACGCGGTCTCCGGGCAAAATACGAATGAAGTGCATGCGAATCTTGCCCGAGACATGGGCTAGGACTTTATGGCCATTATCCAATTCTACACGAAACATACCGTTTGGCAAGGGTTCCACCACGGTCCCCTGGACCTCGATCACGTCGTCCTTGCGAGCCACGGCCTCACCCCCCTTGTGCCTCCGGCTGCCCGTCTCGCTCCCCGAAATGCTCTGCCACCAGGGCCGCGAGAGCGCGTCGTACCTCCTGGTTGCCCGGGCGCCGGCCCGTGGCCAGCGCCTCCCGGATGTCCCGCGCCCAGGCCCGGTGAAAGACCAGGTGTTTCACGTTCTTCCGCTTGGGGCGTTCGACCGTGCGCTGGTCGCCGTCGGCAACCAGGACGAAGCGCTCATCGAGCACACCGAGCACCAGGTAGGGTCGGCCGCGATCGCGTCCGGCCCGTGACGTGACCAGCTGCCCGATGCTTTCGTGCACGGAGCCACCTCCGGCCACAATTTATAGTATGGCCCGCCGAGTACCTCAAGATGCCGCCGCTTCCTGTGCGGCTCTCTGCCGCCGGTTCCTGCCGCACCTGTCAGAAAGCACCTGCGGTCAGGATCTCCGGCTCGCCCTCGGTGACGAGCACCGTGTGCTCGAAATGGGCCGAGAGGCTGCCGTCCATCGTCCGCACGGTCCACCCGTCCGGGTCCACCCGCACCTCGTACCCGCCAGCGTTGACCATGGGCTCGATGGCCAGCACCATGCCGGGCCGCAGCCGGAGACCGGTACCCGGCGTACCGTAGTTGGGTACCTGCGGGTCCTCGTGCATGGCCCGACCGATGCCGTGCCCGGCGTAGTCCCGTACCACCGAGAAACCCGCCGCCTCCACCAGCCGCTGCACCGCATGGCCGATGTCACCCAGCCGGCGGCCGGGGCGGGCCTCGGCGATGGCCGCGTACAGGGACTCCCGCGTGACCTCCAGCAGCCGACGCACCTCCGCCGGCACGTCCCCGACGGCGAAGGTGGCGGCGGAGTCCCCGTAATAACCCTGGTAGCGGGCTCCTACGTCGATGGAGACGATGTCTCCGTCGCGCACCACCCGGCCGGGGCTGGGGATGCCGTGGACCACCTCGTCGTTGATGGAGGTGCAGATGGTGGCCGGGTATCCCTGGTAGCCCTTGAAGGCGGGCTCCGCCCCGGCCTCGCGGATCAGCCGCTCGGCCAGCCGGTCCAGGTCCGCCGTGGTGACGCCCGGCCGCAGCGCCGCGGCCAGCTCCCGGAGGACGCCGGCTACGATCTGCCCCGCCCGGCGCATGTGCTCGATCTCCCGCGGCGATTTGATCTCGACCATCAGGCGACCCCCGTCAGGCGCCGAATCTCCGCCTCGACCTCGTCAATGGGGCGGTCCGCGGCGACGCGCTTCAGCAGGCCCGCCCGGCGATAGTAATCCACCAGCGGCTCGGTCTGGCGGCGGTACACCGCCAGCCGCTCCCGCACCGTCTCCTCCTTGTCGTCGTGCCGCTGCACCAGAGCGGCGCCGCAACGGTCGCAGCGGCCGGCCTCCCGCGGCGGGTCGAAGCGAACGTGGTACGTGGCCTGGCACTCCGGGCAGATGCGGCGGCCGCTGAGCCGTTCCACCACCACTTCGTCGGGTACGTCAAAGTAGAGCACCCCGTCCAGGCCGACGCCCAGCTCCGCCAGCACCCCCGCCAGTCCCTCCGCCTGGGGCACCGTACGCGGGAAGCCGTCCAGGAGGAATCCGCGCCGGCAGTCGTCCTGGGCCAGGCGCTCCCGCACGATGGCAATGGTGACGTCGTCGGGCACCAGCTGCCCGGCGTCCATGTACCGCTTGGCCTCCAGTCCCAGGGGCGTGCCGGCCCGCACGGCGGCGCGCAGCATGTCACCGGTCGAGATCTGCGGCACGCCGGCGCGCTCCGCCAGCCGCGCCGCCTGCGTTCCCTTCCCCGCCCCGGGGGGGCCTAGAAAGATCCAGCGCACGCTACCCCTCCCCGTCGCCCGATCCGGCCACCCGGCCCGTTCAGCGCTTCATGAAGCCCTGGTACTGCCGCATCAGCAAGTGGGCCTCGATCTGCTTCATGGTCTCCAGGGCCACACCGACCACGATCAGCAGGGCGGTGCCGCCGAAATAGATCGAGCCGATGTGGGTGATACCCCGCACCAGCAGCGGCAGCACGGAGATCAAGGCCAGGAACAGCGCGCCGGCCACCGTGATCCGCATGACGACCCGGCCCAGGTACTCGGCCGTCGGGCGGCCGGGACGCAGGCCCGGGATGTATCCCCCGTACTTGCGCAGGTTGTCGGCGATGTCGTTCGGGTTAAAGGTGATCGCCGTGTAGAAGAACGTGAAACCGATGATCAACCAGAAGTAGACGATCGTGTTGAGCGGCGTCCCCCAGTCGAACCAGCGGGTGATGAAGGCCGCCCAGCCCGCCCGCGGGAAGAAGCCGGCGATGGTCAGGGGCAGGGCCACCAGCGACGCGGCGAAGATCACGGGGATGACGCCGGCCTGGTTGACCCGCACCGGGATGTGGGTGCTCTGGCCGCCGTAGATGCGCCGGCCGACCACCCGCTTGGCGTACTGCACCGGGATGCGGCGCTGGCCCTCCGTCACCCAGACCACGGCGACGATGACCGCCAGGCCGATGATCACCAGCAAGGCCAGCTGCCACACGCCCACCGTTCCGGCCTGCCACATCCGCACGATGGTGACCAGCCCGGCGGGCAGGCGGGAGACGATACCGGCAAAGATCAGCAGGGAGATCCCGTTCCCGATCCCCTTGTCCGTGATCTGCTCGCCGATCCACATCAGCAAGACCGTACCGGCCGTCAGCGTGATGGCCACCACGGCCATGCCGGGGAACCCGGGCCATTCCAGTGCCCCGGCGCGGTTGAGGAAGACGGCGATGCCGCCAGCCTGGAGCAGCGCCATGACCACCGTCCCGTAGCGGGTGAGCTGGGAGAGCCGCCGCCGCCCCTCCTCGCCTTCCTTCGCCCATTCCTCCAGCGTCGGGATGACGACGGTGAGCAGCTGGACGATGATGGACGAATTGATGTACGGCGTGATGCTCATGGCGAAGACCGACACGGTGGCCAGGGCACCGCCGGCAAACAGGTCCAGGAGCGAGAAAATCGAACCGCTGGCGAACAGATCCTGAACCCGCTCGGGGATCACGCCCGGGGTCGGCACGTGCACCCCGAGCCGGAACACCAGGAGCATGGCCAGGGTGAACAGGATGCGGGCCCGTAGGTCACCGATCTTCACGGCTCGGCCGAGGGTGGCCAGCACCTCAGATCACCTCGACCTTGCCGCCGGCTTGTTCGATCTTCGCCCTGGCCGACTCGCTGAACTTGTGGGCGCGAACCGTCAAAGCCACGCGCAGCTCGCCGTCCCCGAGGATCTTGACGCCGTCGCGCGGGTCGCGGACGAGGCCCCGCTCCACCAGCAGCTCCGGCGTCACCTCGGTGCCGGGTTCGAAGCGGTTCAGCGCCTCCACGTTGACCACGGCGTACTCCTTGCGGAACGGTGCGTTGGTGAACCCGCGCTTGGGGATGCGGCGCTGCAGCGGCATCTGCCCGCCTTCGAAGCCAGGCCCCTTGGCACCGCCGGACCGAGCCTTCTGGCCCTTGGTGCCACGGCCCGCCGTCTTGCCGTGACCGGAGCCGATGCCGCGGCCTACCCGCTTGCGCCGGCGCCGAGCCCCCGGTGCGGGCTTGAGCTCGTGCAATCCTGCCATGACTCCCGCCCTCCGTCCCTCAGCCGATGAGCTCCTCGACGGGCTTGCCGCGCAGCCGTGCCACTTCCTCGGCGCTACGCAGCGACTTCAGCCCCTCCATGGTCGCGTACACCACGTTGGCCGGGTTGTTGGTGCCCAGGGACTTGGTCAGCACGTCGCGGATGCCGGCCAGCTCCAGCACCGCCCGCACGGCGCCGCCGGCGATGACGCCGGTACCGGGGCTGGCGGGCTTCAACAACACACGGCCGGCTCCGAACTCCCCGATCACCGGGTGGGGGATGGTGGTACCCACGCGCGGCACCTCGATCATGTTCTTCTTGGCCTTCTGGACGGCCTTGCGAATGGCGTCGGGGATCTCCGCCGCCTTGCCCATCCCCACCCCCACGTGGCCGTTGCCGTCGCCGACGACCACGAGAGCGCTGAAGTTGAAGCGCCGGCCGCCCTGGACCACCTTGGCCACACGGTTGATGGCTACCAGCCGTTCCTGGAGCTCGTCACCCTCATGCTGCCGCTTGCGGTTCCGCGCCACGCCATGACCTCCTTTCAGTCACGCATCAGAACTTCAGGCCGGCCTCCCGCGCCGCCTCGGCCAGAGCCTTGACCCGCCCGTGATAGCGGTAACCGCCGCGGTCGAACACGACCCTCTCGATCCCCTTGGCCAGGGCACGCTCCGCGATGACGCGGCCGACGACCTGGGCTGCCTGGACGTTGCCACCGTAGCCGCCCACCGCTTCCCGCAGCTCCGGCTCCACCGTGGAGGCGGCCACCAGCGTCACGCCGGCGTCGTCGTCGATGACCTGGGCGTAGATGTGCTTCAGGCTCCGGAATACGTTGAGGCGCGGGCGCTCGGCCGTTCCGTGGACCTTCTTGCGAACGCGGCGATGGCGCCGCTGGCGGGCTTCCTCGCGCGTCTTGGGCTTCCGCGCCATGATGGACACCCCGTTCCTCCGTGATTACTTGCCCGTCTTGGCCGGGCGCAGCGACACCCGTTCGTCCGTGTAACGGATGCCGCGCGGGCCGTCGGCGTAACGGAAGCGGCTCAGCGGCCGCTTGGCCCGGATGGTGGCGGCAACGTTGCCCACCAACTCCTTGTCGATTCCGCGCACGATGACCGTGTTGGCCGCCGGCACCTCGATGTCGATCCCGTCGGGCGGCACGTACTCCACAGGGTGGGAGTACCCGAGGCTGAGGACCAGCTTGCGCCCCTGCTTGTTGGCGCGGTAGCCGGCGCCCTCCAGGGTCAGAGACTTCTCATAACCCTGGGTCACGCCCGTGATCATGTTGGCGATGAGCGTGCGGAAAAGCCCGTGCAGGGCGCGATGCCGGCGCTCGTCGTCCTGCCTGCGTACGACGACGGCACCGTCCTCGACGGCCACGGTCAGCCCGTGGGGAACGGTCCGCTCCAGCTGCCCCTTGGGGCCCTTCACCCGCACGACGTTGCCCTCGACGGTCACCTGGACCCCCTGGGGAATGGGGACCGGTTTCCTGCCGACCCGCGACACGTGGCCCACCTCCCCGTCACCAGATGTAACAAAGCACCTCGCCGCCGACCCCTTCCGCGCGGGCCTGCTTGTCGGTCATGATGCCGCGCGACGTGGAGAGCACGGCGATGCCCAGGCCGCCCAACACCCGCGGAATCTGATCCTTGCGGGCGTAGATCCGCCGGCCGGGCTTGGAAATCCGCTTCAACCCCTGGATGACGCGCCGCTTGCCCGGGCCGTACTTGAGAAAGATGCGGATGACACCCTGCTTGCCGTCTTCGATCCACTGGTAGTCGTGGATGAAGCCCTCCTGCTTGAGGATGTCTGCGATCGCCCGCTTGACCTTCGACCCGGGGATGTCGACCCGCTCGTGGCCCACCATGTACGCGTTACGGATGCGCGTCAGCATATCCGCGATCGGGTCGGTCATGGTCATGGGAAGAACCCCCTTTCCAGGCCTGGCCGACGAGGCCTCACCAGCTCGCCTTCCGGACGCCCGGGATCTCGCCGCGGTGCGCCAGTTGCCGGAAGCAGTGGCGGCACAGGCCGAAACGACGCATGTAGCCCCGCGGGCGGCCGCAGATCTTGCACCGGTTGCGCTTGCGAACCGCGTACTTGGGCTCTCGCATCGCCTTGACGATCAAGGCCTTTCGCGCCATCGAGCCACCTCCTCACTGGCGGAAGGGCATGCCGAGGAGACGCAACAGCTCGCGCGCTTCCTCGTCGGTCTTCGCGGTCGTCACGATGGTCACGTCCATTCCGCGAACCTTCTCGATGTCGTCGTAGTCGATCTCGGGGAAGATCAACTGCTCCCGCAGCCCCAGCGAGTAGTTGCCGCGGCCGTCGAAGGAGTCGGGATCCAGGCCCCGGAAGTCACGCACGCGGGGCAGCGCCAGGAAGATCAGGCGCGTCAGGAAGTCCCACATGCGCTGCTTGCGAAGCGTCACCTTGCACCCGATGGGCATCCCGGCCCGCACCTTGAAGGCGGAGATGGACTTCTTCGCCCGGGTGACCATGGGGCGCTGGCCCGTGATCAGCGCCAGCTCGTTCACGGCCGCGTCCAGCAGCTTCGGATTCTGGATGGCGTCGCCCACGCCCATGTTGATGACGACCTTCTCGATCCGGGGCACCGCCATGATGCTCTTATACCCGAAGCGCTCCATCAGGGCGGGGACGACTTCCTTCTCGTACTTCTCCTTCAGGTTCGTGACCACGGTCGCCATGGCCGTACCCTCCTGCGCCGGCGCCGCGCCGGCAGCTCGCCGGCCGTTCGCGCCGGACATGGCTTCCCGTCAGGACCCGCGCTAGCGGTCGATGACCTCACCGCAGCGCTTGCACGCCCGTACCCGCCGGCCATCGTCCAGCTGCTTCTTGGCGACCCGCGTCGGTTGCCCACAACGGGGGCATACCAGCATGACGTTGGACCGGTGGATGGGCGCCTCCTTTTCGATGATGCCGCTCTGCATGACCCCCGGCCGCGGGCGCTGGTGGCGCTTGACGATGTTCACGCCCTCCACGATGACCCGCTCCTCCTGGGGGAAGGCGCGGATGACCTTGCCCTTCTTGCCCGCGTCTTTGCCGGAGATCACCAGGACGGTGTCACCGGTGCGAATGCTCATCTTGCGACGCATCGGGGACCCCCCTTTCCGAGGCCCGGCCCGTCACAACACTTCCGGCGCCAGGGAAACGATGCGCATGAACTGCCGCTCCCGCAGTTCCCGGGCCACGGGCCCGAAGATGCGCGTGCCCCGGGGCTCGAAGGCGTCGCGCAGGATCACGGCAGCGTTGTCGTCGAAGCGAATATGGGAACCGTCTTCCCTGCGCAGGCCGTGGCGGGTGCGCACGACGACAGCCCGGACCACGTCGCCCTTCTTGACCACGCCTCCGGGCGTCGCTTCCTTGACGGAGGCGACCACCACGTCACCGATGTTCCCGTAACGCTGGGCCGAGCCGCCCAGGACGCGGATGACCATGATCTCCTTGGCGCCGGTGTTGTCGGCGACGACCAGGCGCGACTGCGGCTGGATCATCGCTCACCCTCCTTCACGCCGGTGACGCCGCCCTCAGACCGTGGGCTGATCCTCCGGCAGCTCTTCCGCCTCCAGGGCGGCCTTGTCGGAGCGCTCGAGAATCTCCACCACACGCCAGCGCTTGTGCCGGCTGAGGGGGCGCGTCTCCATGATGCGCACCTTGTCACCGACGCGGCACTCGTTGTTCTCGTCGTGGGCCATGAACTTCTTCGTGCGGCGGATCCGCTTGCCGTAGAGCGGGTGCGGCACCAGCCGCTCGACGGCGACGACCACCGTCTTGTCCATCTTGTCGCTGACCACGATGCCGATCCGCTCTTTGCGCTTCCCGCGCGTCTCGGACATGGGCCGGTCTACCTCCCTTCACTGCCCTGGGCCCGGTGGGCGGCCAGTTCCCGCTCACGCTGGATGGTTTGGACCCGGGCGATCTCGCGCCGGACCTGGCGGATCCGCATCGGGTTGTCCAGCTGCCCGGTGGCGGCCTGGAAGCGCAGGTTGAAGAGCTCCTCCTTCAGGTCGCGGAGGCGCTTCGCCAGTTCCTCTTCCGACAGCTCCCGCAGCTCCCTAGCCTTCATGGGCCTCACCACCCACCGCACGGGCCACGAACTTGGTCTTGATGGGCAGCTTGTGGGAAGCAAGCCGCATGGCCTCGCGCGCGGTCTCCTCCGGCACGCCGGCGATCTCGAACAGGACCCGCCCGGGCTTGACGACGGCCACCCAGTACTCCGGGTTGCCCTTACCGCTTCCCATGCGGGTTTCCTGGGGCTTCTTGGTCACCGGCCGGTCGGGGAAGATCTTGATCCAGACCTTACCGCCGCGCCGGATGTACCGGGTCATCGCCACGCGCGCGGCCTCGATCTGCCGGTCGCTGATGTAGCCGCCCTCCAGTGCCTGGAGGCCGTACTCACCGAAGGTCACCGTGTTGCCGCGCTGGGCGACCCCCTTGATCCGTGGCAGGTGCTGCTTGCGCCACTTGACGCGCTTGGGCATCAACATGGCTCATCGGCCTCCCTGAGCGTCCCGCGCACCGGTGGCCGACTTGGCCTCGGGCAGGACCTCGCCGCGGTTGATCCACACCTTGACGCCGATGACGCCGTACGTGGTGTGCGCCTCGGCCTGGCCGTAGTCGATATCCGCACGGATGGTGTGCAAGGGTACCGAGCCCTCGGCCGTCCACTCGCTGCGCGAGATCTCGGCGCCGCCCAGCCGCCCGGACACGCGGATCTTGCAGCCCTTGGCGCCGGCTCGCATCGCCCGCTGCAGGGCCTGTTTCATCGCCCGCCGCCAGGAGATGCGCCGCTCGATCTGGGCGGCGATGCTCTCGGCCACCAGCTGGGCATCCAGCTCCGGCTCCTTGACCTCGACGACGTTGATGCTCACCTGGCGGCCGGTCAGCCGCTCCAGCTCCTGGCGCAGGGTCTCCACACCGGTGCCGCCCTTGCCGATGACCATGCCCGGCTTGCCGGCGTGGATGGTGAGCCGAACGCGGTTGGCCGCCCGTTCGACCTCGATGCGCGAGATGCCGGCGTCATACAGCTTCTGCTTGACGTGGCGCCGGATCTTCTGGTCCTCCAGCAGCAGGTCGACGAACTCCTGCCCCTTGGCGTACCAGCGCGAATCCCAGTCCCGGATGATGCCGATGCGGAACCCCTTGGGGTGCGTCTTCTGGCCCACCTTACCCCTCCTTTCGTTCCCGGAGCACCACCGTCACGTGGCTGGTGGGCTTGATGATCGGGTACGCCCGGCCGCGGGCCCGCGGCCGCCAGCGCTTGATGCGGGGGCCCTCATCCACATATGCCTGGGCGATGTACAGGGCGTCCTCGTCCATGTCGTGGTTGTTGGTCGCGTTGGCCATGGCCGAGCGGACGACCTTCTCGACGATGCGCGCCGCCTTCTTGGGCGTGAACCGCAGCACGGTCAACG
>QGUQ01000267.1 GCA_003242195.1 Bacillota bacterium
AGCCGGACCTCCTCGGGGATGTCGGCAAAGAGCTCGTCGATGGAGCGGATGCCAATGGCGGCCATCATCGCGCGCCGGTCTTCGTCCGTATTGGGTAGGTAGGAGATGCCCATCGCTCGCCCCCCGCCCCTGCTGGCTCGTCAGCCTGCCCTCAGGACGTGCGCTCCCGGTAGGCCGAGGCATCCAGCAGTTCTTCGATCTCTTCCGGGTTCAGGATCTCGATGCGGACCAACCAGCCCGCCCCGTAGGGATCCTCGTTGACCCGCTCGGGATGGTCCGCCAGTTCCTCGTTGACGGCGATGACGCGACCGGAGACCGGCATGTAGACATCGGAGACGGTCTTCACCGACTCGACGACGCCGAAGGCCTCGTTACGCCCGAACTCCGCGCCGACCTCCGGTAGTTCCACGAACACCACGTCGCCCAGCTGGTCCTGGGCGTAGTCGGTGATGCCGACGACGCCCTCCCCGCCCTCTACGCGTAGCCACTCATGTTCTTCCGTGTAGTACAGATCGGCCGGTACCCGGTGGGCCATGGCCTCACCCTCCCCCTCCCCTGCGGTCTCGCCGGTAGAACGGTGTCGACACGACTTCGGCCGCCACCGGGCGGCCGCGGACCAGCACCGCCAGGCGCTGCCCCACCGTCGCCAGGTCCGGGGGCACGAAGGCCAGCGCCAAGTTGGCATCAAGGGTGGGTGCGTACGAACCGCTGGTCACCCGGCCCACGGTGCGTCCCTCCTGGTCCACCACCGGGTAGCCGGCCCGGGCCACGCCGCGCTCCAGTAAGCGCAGCCCGACCAGCCGCTTCCGCACTCCCCCGTGGCGCTGGCGCTCCAGCGCCTCACGGCCGATGAACGGTCCCTTGTCCCATTTCACGACAAAACCCAACCCGGCCTCAAGCGGTGTGGTGTCCCGGTCCAGCTCGTGGCCGTACAGGGGCAGGCAGGCCTCGAAGCGGAGGGTATCCCGCGCGCCCAGCCCTGCGGGGACCAGGCCCTCGCCCGCGCCCGCCTCCAGGAGGGCGCGCCAGACGCTGACGGCGGCGTCCCACGCCAGGAACAGCTCGAAGCCGTCCTCGCCGGTGTAGCCGGTCCGGGAGATCATGCCCTCCCAGCCCCCGACGAAATGGAAAGGCCGCAGGGCGTCCACGTCCACGTCGTCGGTGACCCGGCTCAGAATCGCTGCGGCCCGCGGTCCCTGCAGGGCGATCAGAGCGGTCTCCAGGGTACGGTCGGTGACCGTGACGCCCGGACCGGCGCAATGTTCCTCCACCCAAGCCAGATCGGTAGCGGTGTTGGCGGCGTTGACCACCAGCATGTACCGCTGGTCGTCCAGTTGATAGACCAGCAAGTCGTCGACGATGCCGCCCTCCGGGGTGCACATCACGGTGTAGAGGGCGCGCCCCGGCTGCAGGCGTTCCACGTCGTTGGTGACCAGCCGCTGGAGCGCCTCGCGGGCTCGGGGACCGGCCACCTCGATCTCCCCCATGTGGGAGACGTCGAAGAGGCCGGCGGCCCGGCGCACGGCGCGGTGTTCCTCGATGATGCCCGCGTACTGGACCGGCATCTCCCAGCCGGCGAAGGCCACCATCCGCGCCCCGAGGCGCAGGTGTTCCTCGTAAAGAGGCGTGCGCTTCAGTTTCAGTTCCTCCGTGTCGCCTCCGTTGCCCGGCAAGGCCATCCCTCCCCTTCCCGGCCGCCGTGGCGCCCGGCGGCGTTCCGATTCGACACGGGTGGTTGCCCTCCTGCCCCCCTTGCCCGCGCTCAGGGCCGCTCCCACCGGGAGGCCCGCTCCAGAGCCTTGCGTAGGATATCCAGGTCTCCCGGGGCGAACTGGCTCTCCATGACCGTCCGGATGTCGATCCATTGCAGGTCGGTGATCTCCGTGCGCTGGGGCGTAAAGGTCGCGTCTTCCGGGACGCGCACGAGGAAATAGAAGCGCAGCGAGTGGAACGGGTGCCCGTAGATGGCGAAGAAGCTCTCGCTGAAGTGGAAGAGTTCCAGCGGTTCCGGCTCGACGCCCGTCTCCTCCCGAAACTCGCGACGCAGCCCCTCTTCCAGCAGTTCCCAAGGCTCGACGGCGCCTCCGGGGATGTCCAGAAGGCCCGTGAACACCGACCGGCCCAGCAGTACCTTGCCGTCCCGGACGGCCACTCCGTACACCGCCGGACGGAACCGCACCGCGCGCGCCGGGAAACGGCGCCTTCCTCCCTCCAGGCAAGGACACTCCACCTCCGCGGCCGTCTCCTCGCCGGGTGCTGGTGGTTCGAAGGACACCGCTGCAGCCTCCCTTCCACGGGTGCAGAAACACGGTGATACACTATGATGCGGGGGCGATGGCGATGGAGCGACAACGGGAGAAAATCATCGCCTTGATGCACCTGGCGCGGCTCCTCCCCAACCATCCCGCCCTCATGATGCTCATCGGGTTTCTGGCGGGAAGGCTGGACCGCGTGCGTTTCGTGGCCGGCCTCGAAGACGCCGATCCCGCCGGGGTGCGCGTGTTGATCACCACCCCTCACGCCCGCATCTGGACCGGGCGATGGTTCCGGGCCTGGATCGGCCAGACGGAGGTGCCGGACCCGGGCACCCTGATCTCCGCCCTGGTGGAACGGGACACGGACATCTACCTGGCGCTGGACGTCGGACCGCGACCGCCGTGGCTGGATGCCGTCATCGCGCCTGTCAAACCGGAGGAGGCCCGGGACCCTCAGGACCGGCTGGAGGAGCTGCGGCAGCGGGTGGACCGGGCTCTGGACATCTACAACGAGTGCCGGCGCCAGCTGGATCAGGACGACGGCGAGCGAGAGCGCGAGCTGCGGTTTTTCCTGGAACTGGCTCGCCGAGAGGTGGAAGAACTCAGCCGTGAGCTCCAGCGGGTCAAGCAGGAGCTGCCCGGCGACTCGTGACCAGTTCCCCGTACAGCCGCAGCATGCGGGCGAGAATCACTTCGCTGTCATAGGCGCGGGCCGTCGCCTGCGCCTCCCGGCCCATGCGCTCCCGCATGTCGCGGTCCAGGAGCAACCGCTGGCAGGCCGCGGCCAGGGCGGCAGGGGATTCCGGGGTCACCAGCCCCTCGTGGCCGTCGCGGACGATCTCTTCCAGCACCTCGCTTCCCACGGCCACCACCGGTAGTCCGGCGGCCATGGCCTCGATGACAGCCAGGCCCTGGGTTTCCGTCACGGAGGGAAAGACATACACATCCGCTGCCCGGTAGTAGGCGGCGATCCGCTCCGGCAGCACCGCTCCCGCGAAGCGCACCCTCCCCGTGAGCCCCCACGCCGCCGCCTTCCGGGCGAGGTCCTCCCGCAAGGGGCCGTCGCCCACCAGGACCAGGACGGCGTGGGGAACGGCGCCCGCCACCTGGCGGAAAGCTTCGAGCAACAGGGGCAGATTCTTCTCCCGGCTCAGCCTGCCAGCGTACAGCAGCACGATGGACTCCGGGTCCAGG